>JAFCZD010000649.1 GCA_019314525.1 Deltaproteobacteria bacterium | reverse complement strand
TAGATGGGAAAGTATGGCCACGAACTATCTACAAATCAACACTGTGTCGATTTGTAGATGGATTCCTCGTGAGACATCTCATCTACAAATCGACATCAAAGGTCTGATGACAACGCGATTCTCACGAATACAAGCTGCAAGCTGAGCGATCTCATGGCCGCAACTTGGGCTTGTTCCTCAGGGAGCGTGACCTCGTCCATCGGGTTTTCACAGTCCCAGGGCGCCGAGAGCGGTCTGCTCCCACGCTCCGTGGTGCACATGGCTCGGATTTTTCCCGTGGGCAGAGCGCCACCATAACGCCAGCGACCCTCATGGCAGCGCGCATACTCCGCATAACTGCAGAGGTCAGCTTGCCCTTGGATCGTAAGCTCGATCAGCCCATTCGCGGTGCAGGTGCCCTCCACGCCGGTGGAGGTGGCGTTTGTAATGGTTGGCGGTCAAGACGATCGTGGCGTCGGCCGCGTTGAGCTCGAGGGCCTGCACCTCCGTGGCAAAGACGTTGTGCGGACCGATCTGCAGCCTTCCCCGGAGAGGTTGCAGCATTGCGTCTATTGCCTGGGCCAATGGTCGAGCCTGTGGCGACGACGCTCTCGATGGGATGAGCGGGGGTGATGGACCAGCCATCGTGGTTGACTCGACCCCTCTTCGAGATCGCCGCTGCGTGCATGAGGATCCATCCAGATAAGCCTCCCAAAAAGCGCGAGGGCGGGTAGGTGCAGAGATCTCGTGTTAGGACTGGGTAACACCTCAGTGAAGGCAGACGAATGCCGAAGGTATCCCGCGTGGAGAGTATGAAATGAAAGAATGCCGTAGCTGTGGTGGTCGTGTGGCGAATGCGGGCGTGGAGCAGATTTGCCTGGATTGCGGGCTGGTGGAGGTGGATCAACAGGCGAAAAAAGCGCGAGGCTGGCGGGAGTTTCGCGGCATAGTCACCGGTCTGCTCGTGGTGGCGGTGACGGTAGCGGGGGTGGCGTACGGTATGTGGATCGAGCCACCAGGCAGCGGCGTCGTGACGGGCAAGCTGACGATCAGTGGCGGCCCGGATGGCGAGCTGCTCTTCGGGCCGAGCGAGTGCTTTGGCGCTACTCGCATGGCAGAGTATCGTTTCCGAGGGGTGGCGCTGCTCGCTGGTGGGCGCGATGGGAAGCGGCGACGAGGCCCGGATACAAAGATGATCCGCGTCATTGCCCAGGCGCAGGGTCCCTACGCAAAGGTTACGGGCTACGAGGTGATCGTCGCCAGCCGTAGTGGGACGGGGGAGGCCTGGAGAGAGGTCTCCTTGACCGCCGCTAATTGCCCTTCTCTCAAGGTTAAGCTTGAGGACTGGAATCCATGGCACTCCACCACAGATTACAAGACAGACCGCTACCAAGGTCAAGTGAGCGCGAACTGTCAGCTGCCCAAAGTCGGCCAAGTAAAGATGTCCCTCTCTTTCGAGCACTGCCGCCGCAACCCAGCCGCAAAGAAACGCTCGGTGGAGCGCTAGCGGGAACTCAGGATGAGCGCCCGCCATCGGGCGACTGTCTTTTCCACCGCAGCCAGCAGCGGACCCACGATGGGCATCACCGGCCGCAAAAAGCCCATTTCCCGCCGAAAAAAGCGCTTAGAGCCCCACCGGGATCTGGCCACGGTTGGGAGACCAAAACCCTCATCCCCCGTGCCCGCCGAGTGGTCAGAAAGCCCGCCCGAGGGGAAGCGGCACCTTGAGCAGTAGACCAACTTCCACGAGATCTCTACGATGGAAGATCCCGCCATATCGGACATAGAGGGCGGCGACTCCAAAGCTCAAGAAGAAGCGTGTATGGATCCCATGGGCCATCTCGCCCTGCGCGATCTCCATCAGGTACCCAAACTCCAGGCCCAACACGCCTCCACCAGCTTCGAGGCTCAGGGCGAAACGTCCTGCGTCTCTTCCCCAGTCATAGAGGCCATCCGCAACCAAACCCATGAAGAAGCTGTCGTACTGCAGTCTCCCCCTGGACTTGTCGTCCAGGAGCACCAAAGACAATTCACCGCCGAGCACGCTGCCTGCATCTCCTCTGATGGTGCTGGCGAGACCAAGGGTGATGCCTGGGATCAAGTAGACATCGTACTTTCCACTGCTCCTCGAAGAAGTCGCCTTCTTGGGCGGAGTTTTCGGCAGCGCCGCCCAAGCGCTAGGGAAAAGAACGAAACCCACCAGAAGAAAGAGCGTGATTTTGCAACAAGCCATTCAAGTGATCCTACGCCCCTGCTGGGCGAGTCTTCCTCGCGAGGACTGCGTCTTCTCTGAGCAGCGACGCCGGCTTCGGTCTCCCAGTCCTCCATCTCGAAGAGCTTGCCCTGGGCGAGAAGAGCGCATCGGGCGTGATCACGTGAAAGTGCACGTTGAGGTTGAGGGCACCACCGTAGACCTGAATCGCCGTGATGGCGGCGGGACAGCCGTCTTTGATCCCAGCGCTCGGTCGCGACGCCTCAGCTGCGCAAAGAGCGCGCGTTTGCACCAGCGCAACACCCAGGCTCGTGTTGTCGTATCTTGGCGTTGGCCCAAACGGAGCTAGTTAGAAGGCATGTAACTTACGCATCCGCCTCCCGAAGCGCCTTCCACACACGTTCGCTGGTGAAGGGGCCGCGCAGCATGCGGACGCCAACGGCATCGTAGATTGCGTTGGAGATGGCGGGCAGCGGGCCGTTGATGCAGATCTCGGAGATAGACTTTGCACCATAGGGCCCCGTGGGCTCGTAGGTGGGCACCAAGATGGTTTTCATGCGTGGCATGTCACTGGCCCCAGGGATGCGGTACTGCCGAAAGCTGGGGTTGAGACACTCGCCACGTGGCGAGAAGCACAACTCTTCGGTGAGCGCGTAGCCGATGCCGTTGGCGATAGACCCTTCCACTTGTCCTTCGGCCAGCTTCGGATTGATCGCGGTACCGCAATCCACGGCTGAGACATACTCGAGCAGCGTCACCTTGCCCGTCTCCGTGTCCACCTCGACCTCGACGAAATGTGCCGAGAAGGGGGGAGGCGATTTATGGGAGATGGCCGAGTTGATAGCGCCAATCTGGAATTGGTCCTGGCTGTAAAGCGATGAGAGCGCGACCTCGGCAAAGGTGACCTCTTTGCCGCCGCCCTCTGCGACGGCCTCGCCGATGGTCACTTCGTCAACCGGCACATTGAGCAGCTTCGCCGCCACGCCGATGATCTGTTCGCGAACGGCCAGCGCCGTGCGGCGTACGGCTTCACCTGAGAGGTATGTCGTCGATGAAGCATAAGCACCCACGTCAAAGGGCGTGAGGTCAGTATCGGAGGAGTGAACGATAATCTGCTCTAGAGTGGTGCCCAGGGCCTCAGCTGCGATCTGCCCCAACACGGTATCGGAGCCCGTGCCGAGGCGCACATGCCCACGCCGCGACGGTAGCGCCCTTCACCCGCTTTGGCGTATTTCTCCGCCCAACCGATGGCCTTGGCGCCGACGTCGAGACAAGCGTCGAGCCCGCAAGAACCGATGGATTGCTCGACGCCCTCTTTGCCCTCACCGAGGGCGCGGAAGACAGGTGACGTCTCCCCCTCCTGGATGTGCAGTTTTTTGCGAAGCGCGATGGGATCGATGCCCAGCTCACGTGCGGCGTCGTCCATCACGATCTCGAGCGCGAAGGCCGCCTGTGTCGCTCCATAACCGCGGTAAGCACCACCCACGGGCAGGTTGGTGTAGACCGAATCTCCATCGAAGGAGACATTGGCGCAGCGGTAGAGCGGCAGGGTCTTGGAGCCACAATTGGAGAGCACCGTCAGCGCGTGGCTGCCATAGGCTCCAGTATTGGTGCGGGCTCGCATCTTGATCGCTTCGAGGGTGCCGTCCTTGGCGAAGCCCGCTTTGACCTTGACGATGGCGGGGTGACGCGTGCGACTGGAGACGAGCTCCTCCGCGCGGGTGTATTCGAGTTTTACGGGGCGCCTGGTGCGCAGGCAGAGCAGGGCAGGGAGGTCTTCGAGCACCTCTTGCTTCGCACCAAAACCACCACCGATACGCGGCTTGATCACGCGGATGCGGCGAACGGGAATCTTCACCGCCTGGGCGACGATGCGGCGCACATGATAAGGCACCTGCGTTGAGGTGCGGATGACCAAGCGGTCGTTGTTGTCGAGGTAGCAGATGGTGATATGCGGTTCGATGGGCGCGTGCTGCGCGTATTGTGCCTCTACCTCACGCTCCACCACCAGGTCGCTCTTCTTCAGGGCGGCGTCAGGGTCGCCCACCAACATATCCACCTGAGCCGGCGTGTTCTTCTCTGGCAGGAAGGGCACGGGGATGGGCGCAAAGCAATCCTCTTCGTCATGGATCACCGGCGCGCCCTCGGCGTCAGCCTGCCGTAGGTCGAGCACAGGCTCGAGGACGTCGTACTCGACCTTGATCAACGTGAGCGCTTTTTCCGCGATCTCGCGCGTCTCTGCTGCCACCGCGGCGACGCGGTCGCCCACATAGCGGACCTTGTTGTCGAAGGTTGGCGTGTCGTAGGGCGAGGGCTCGGGGTAGCCCTGGCCAGCTGTGGTGTGCATCACGCGATCCACGTTCTTGTAGCTCAAGACGCAATGCACGCCCTCGAGGGCTTCGGCTTGGCTGGTGTCGATGGAGGTGATGCGCGCATGGGCGTGGGGGCTCCACAACACCTTGGCGATGAGCATGCCATGCAAGTAAATATCATCGGTATAGGCGGGGCGTCCTGCGGCGAGGCCTAGAGCATCAACCTTTAGCTCGCTTTTGCCGACCACGCGCATCTCTGGGCGCTTTTCGTTACTCATGGGACGCCTCCTCCCGCATCAGCTCAGCCGCACGCTTGATAGCCTCCACCTGCTTGACGTATCCCGTGCAGCGGCAGAGGTGCCCCTCCATGGCTCCTCGGATCTCTTCTTCGTTGGGGTCAGGGGTTGCGTCGAGTAGGGCCTTGGCAGAGAGCGCCATGCCTGGGATGCAGTAGCCGCACTGTACGGCGCCTGCATCGGCGAGGGCGCGCAGGATGGCGTGAGGCCTGTCGCCATCAGGATCCTCGATGGTGGTGATGGCTTTCCCCACGGCGGCTGGTGCAAAGATCAGGCAGGCCATGTGAGGCTCGCCATCCATCAGCACCACGCAACTGCCGCAGGTGCCTTCTTCACAGCCACGTTTCACGCCGTAGTAGCCCGCGTCGCGGAGCACATCGAGCAGCGTACGGGTGGGCGTGGTCTCCAACTCGCGCGTGTTGCCATTGATTTGAAGTCGAATCTTCACGCTGCACCTCCGGCGCGCTGAGTGGCCTTGGCGAGGGCGTCGCGAACCAGGCTCGCGACAATATGGCGGCGGTAGTCTGCGCTCCCAAGGTAGTTGTCACTGGCCACCACGGCCTTGGCTGCTGCCTCGCCAGCCTCGGCGAACACCTCTTTGCTGGGGCGCTTGCCCACAACGAGCGCCGCCACATCATCGAGTTTCTGTGGCATGGGTCGAGTGCTGCCCACCACGAGTCGCGCGCTCGCGACCTTTTCGTCTTGGAGCCTGAGAGAGACCGCGACGCTGGCGATGCCTTCGTCGCTCTTGTCGCGACCGAACTTCAGAAAGGCAGATCCGGATCCCTCAGCTGGGCTCTTGACCGTGATCTGTGTGAGCAGCTCTCCAGCGCCGAGCCAGCGCAGGGGGTGTCGCTCAAAGAAGGTGTCTGCGTCCACGTCTCGCGGCTTTGCTTTGTGGCTCACCACCATGAAGCGCGCGTCGAGGGCCCACATGGTCACTGGGAGGTGTGACCAGCCATAGACCATCACGCAGTTGCCACCCACCGTAATGTGGTTGCGCAAGACCGGCGTGTAGAGCGTGGCGAGGGCATCGGTGAGGGCGCTCTTGTCCAGCTGTCGCCCTCGCAGCGCAGTCGCCAAATGCGAGCAAGACGTCATAGACCCGATGTCGACGCCACCTGTCTCAGCGTGCTCGACGTGGTCCAGACCGGCCCCAGCGAGATCTACCAGCACCTCGACCCTGGGTGGGTGTGAAAAGATCAGCGAGGTGCCGCCTGCCAAAGGGCGGGCACGCTCCTGATGCTCAGCCAAGAGCGCCAGAGCCCCCTCGAGGCTGTCGGGGCGTAAATATGCCTGAATATTGGACATCTTTGTCTCCTGCTGTGCCGCGAGTCATGGATGTGCGAGCACCAGCGGCGCGAACTCTAACCGGCCGAGCGTATCCTGACCACTGCTCTCGTTGAGAAAATGAAGGGATCTTAGAGGGGGTATGGGGCTTCCTCTTGTGAAGTGGTAGGGTCTCTCTTTCTAAATGCAAAGACGCCAAAAAATCAGCCGCAATAGGGGCAGCAAGGAGCTTTTGCCGTGAACCAAAAATACGTTGATCTACTGAAAAGCAAGATGAGCGACGCGAGCTACGGGAAGCTGATGGCGCTCGAGAACGAACGTCTCGTCGACTTCGTCGGTGAGTACATCGAACTTTGCGAGCCAGCCTCGGTTTACTTCGCCGATGACAGCAAAGAGGACGCGGATTACATCCGTGCGAAGTCGATCGAACTCGGCGAGGAGACGAAGCTCAGCCGTGAAGGCCAGACCATCCACTACGATGGCTACGGCGACCAGGGGCGTGACAAGGCAAACACCAAATTCATGGTCTCCCAAGAGAAGATGGAGGCGATGAAGAACCTGAACACTGTGCTGAACGCCGAGGGATTGGCTGAGATCAAGCGCGTGGCC
>JAFCZD010000648.1 GCA_019314525.1 Deltaproteobacteria bacterium | reverse complement strand
GGGCGGTGTTCATCGCTATAAGACGATTCGCCTCACCAACGCGACCATCGTTGTGCCTGCCTTTGACGGCGCCGACAAGCTCAACACCGGCAACCTGCAGCTCGTCGCTGATACGATCATCATCGATGTTGACTCCAAGATCGTGGCGGATGGCAAGGGCTACCAGCCCGTGCTTTGCGATAATGGCCCGAGCCCCACCGCATCAGGCGGCGGACGTGGGGGCTGCGCCGTGCGCGATTCTGGCGGTGGTGGCGCTCATTTTGGCCCGGGCGGTCGCGGTACCAAGGATTGCTTCATCGTCGCGCCTGCCGATTCTTGCCAATTTCCAGCGGAGTTCGAAGAGGCCTGTGGATTTCGCGACACCAGCCAGACCAACGACTGCGACAACGTGCCTGACATAGGCAGCTGTTACAACAACGACGCGCTGCCCAGCGTGGCAGGCGTTGCCTACCCGCACTCGATCTATGATCCGGAGTTCGGCGCCGCTGGGGGAGATGCTGGGTGCCGTGACGGTTGGGAGTCCTGCAGCGTGGGTGGCGCCGGTGGAGGTCGCATTGTACTCGCCGCCACCAACAGTCAACAGACAGGGAGCCTGCAACTCGAGGGCGCGGTCTCAGCCAAGGGGTATCGTGGTTGTGGTATTGGCAACGACTCTGGCGGTGGCGGCGCGGGTGGCACCATCCTATTGGTGGGAGACCAAGTGAGCGTGGGCGCCACGGCTACCCTCTCGTCGGCCGGAGGGCTCGGGGGTGACACCAACGCCAAGGGCGACCCCAATGCTCATTGCCCACCCTGCGCTCAGGCGCCTGGAGGCACCTGCGATGACTGCGGTGGCGGCGGCGGTGGTGGGATCATCAACGTGCTGGCTGGGCAGCCGGCGACCATTCACGATCAGGCCCTCTTCGACGTGCGAGGCGCTGTGGGTGGTACGTGCACCATCTGCAAGGGCGAGGCTGGTGGAGGGGCGGGAGAGCTTCAGCTCTCTGGCGTCTATCTTGGTGAGTTCTGCGATGGCTACGACAACGACTTCGACGGCGAGGTGGACGAAGCTCTGGGCAGCGAGAGCTGTGGCTTTGGCGCTTGTACACAGACAGTGGATAGCTGCAATGTGACTCAGGGCATGCCCAACGCGTGCGTGCCCTTGGCGGAGACGAGCTGCCAACCGGCGCTCTCCGATGGGCGCAGTCGTTTCTTGGTGATCGTCGACACCTCGGGGAGCATGCTGACAGACCTCACAGGGCGCCCAACCTTTGGCGATGGTTCTTTAGGGCACCCCGGCTTTGACACCGACGGAGACGGAGAGCACGGCGACAGCCGGCTCTACCAAGCCAAGAGCGCTCTGACCCAGGTGGTCAACGCTTATCCCGAGATCGACTTTGGCCTCGCACGCTTTGCTCAAGGGATAGGACCAGACGTCAACTGTCAGCTTGCCCATTGGTTCGAATGCCAGGGGCAGTGCTGCACCTACGACGATCCCACCAATAACAGCGGCGGCGATCCACGCGAGGGTGCTTGCACGGTGGATGGTGGCGCGGCGGGCATGATCAACGTGGGCCCCGATTCCCCAGGGGATGAATGCATCAACTATGCTGGGTCCTGTGGGCAGCCACGTCGTGGTGCCGATATTCTGGTGGGTTTCGAGCGACCCATTGGTCAGCTCTTGATGTGGCTCGACCATAACGAGAGCAGCTTCAGCAGCTCTCAGAGCGAGGGTGACCACTGCAATTTTTCAGGAGGTGGTGATTGCGAGCTGCGGGGTACGGGCCCCACGCCCCTTGCTGGCTCATTGCAGGCCGCTGCAGACTATTTGGCGCGTATTCGCGCGGAGGACCGGGTCTCGTCTTGCCGCCGCTATGGGGTGATTCTCCTCACAGATGGCGCCGAGACCTGCCGAGGTGCTCCAAGTCAAGCGGCAGCTGAGCTCTTGACCCTCGGCGTGGAGACCACTGTGGTTGGCTTCTCGGTGCTCCCTGGCGAGCAGGCGTCTCTCAACGCCATCGCCCGCGCTGGGTCGTCCTCAGGTACGCGTGACGCCCTCTTCGTGGGAGACGAGCAGCAGCTGGCCTCGACGCTAGCGAATATCGTCGCTGAGAGTGTGCGCTTCGAGCGCTGCAATGAGGTGGACGACGACTGCGATCTGCTGGTGGACGAGGACTTCCCGCTCAAAGGACAGGCTTGCGACAACGGCCAGGTTGGTGAGTGTCTTGCTGCCGGCGTCTACGTTTGCAAAGCCAACGGGAGCGGTGTGGAGTGCGACGCACCTTTGCTCTCTGGCAGCGCCGAAACGTGCAACGGGAAAGATGACGACTGCAACGGTCTGGTGGACGAGGGGCTCACCGATTGTGTGCCGTGTATTCCTCAGCCAGAGGTCTGCAACGGCAGAGATGATGATTGCGATGGTGACACCGATGAGGATCTCGTGACTGTGATCTGTGGGACCGATGTGGGTGAGTGCCAACCTGGCACCACCGCTTGTGTGGCCGGGGTTCTGCTCTGCGAGGGGGGGCAGGGCCCCACCGCCGAGCTTTGCAATGCGATGGACGACGACTGTGACGGCGTCGTGGATGGCCTGGCGCGCAGCTGTTATCCCTTCGCAAACGGTTGTGATGCTGAGGGCGTCTGTGAGGGGCGTTGTAAGCCCGGAGCCGAGGTCTGCACGGCAGGTAGCTGGCAGAGCTGCGTTGGCGCGATCGGTCCAGATGTCGAGAGCTGTGATGGTTTCGACAACGACTGCGATGGTTTCGTCGACAACGATGCGATCTGCCCGGGAGGATCGCAGTGTATCGAGGGCGAATGCTCACGCCCCTGCGCGGCGGGTGAGTTCGTCTGCCCTGTGGGGCAGGTTTGCAAGGACGGCTGGTGCATGTTGGACAGCTGTGATCGTGCCGCCTGCGAGGCTAGAGGTCCAGGTTTCATCTGCAAGCGCGGTGAGTGCGTCGATGTCTGCGTTGAGGTGCAGTGCAAGAGCTGGGAGCGCTGTGAGCGGGGGGCCTGCATCGACACCACCTGCTACACGCAGGGCTGCCCCAGTGGGCAGATCTGTCTTCAGGCCCAATGCGTCGCTGACCTTTGTGCTGACGTTCGATGTGACGGGGACTCCTTCTGCTCCATGGGCCAGTGCTTGCCGCTCTGCGAGACGTTGCGCTGCCCAGAGGGCGAGGCTTGCCGGGTCTTGGTTGATGCTGGTGAACGTGTGGTGCGCTGCGTGGTTGATCCCTGCGCGACGGTGATCTGCAACCCCAGCTACCATTGTGTGGATGGGTCGTGCGAGTTTGAGCCCTGCAGCGGGGTGAGCTGCTCTCCCGGCCAGAGCTGCGCTGCGGGCT
>JAFCZD010000167.1 GCA_019314525.1 Deltaproteobacteria bacterium | reverse complement strand
CCCAGCTTGTTTTCCATCCTCACAACCGTGCTCAGGACCATGTAGCTTAGCCATCCCACTGGAAATGCCATCACAGACCAGACGATTACCAACGTGATGAGGCGTGCAGGCCAAAGGCTGCGCCGTGAGTCGCCATCCCCAGAGGTGTCTTCCATGCAAATCGCAGCAACACCAACATTGAAGGCACCGATGCCTAGGCCGACCAAGAAGCCAAGACCTGAGCTGACAAGAAGCGGACCTGAACCTACCGGGTCCGTTGATGCTCTCAAGACCGCCAGCCCATCGGCACAACCCACCGTCACACCAGCTAGGGCACCAGCGAGCAGGTGAAGGCCCAGGAAACGAACATGTGGCAATGCTCTTTTCAACAAACGCTTTCTCGCTACCTCTATGGTCCGTCGCAGAGAGTTTGCTCAGTTGGGCACACGCGACCGAACAAGGCAAGCGAGGGTCACTCTCCTTGAGACTCCCAGATTGCGATTATGCGGGACCGCGTACGCGCTTTTTGAGACGCGAGTGTCTGCCACAGCTCATACTCTCGCCAGTGTTACCCCGCAACAGCCAGGACATGCACAGATTTCCTGATAGAGCCGCTCCATTAGCGCTGATATTTCAGTGGACGCTCTCTCTTTGCATGCCCATGGCTGGCACTTATTGGCGCTCCCGACCTTTTCCTCTAGGATCTGTAGAATCGATACCTTTGATGAAAGAGAGCGCGTGGTGGAACAAGGCGCCTTCAGTGCGAAGATTCGACGCCCTGTGCGAGCAGTGCACCTACTGATTGCCATGGTGTTGCTGTTAATCTTCATCGCACGTATCGCGTCCATTTACACCGAGAACATCAACTGGGATGAGTTCGCGCTCATGCATCGCGTGGTGCAGACAGAGCGGACTGGCCACCTAATCTCTGGAGGCCGTCCTGGCCTAGCCACGATCTTTTTGCTCCCCTTCGTTGGCGACTGTGCTGACGAGATCAGCGTGATCCATCGGGCACGTCTACTGTGGACCTTTCTCACTTTCGCCTACCTCGCTGCTGTCTTTCTCTTGCTCAAGCTGCTCAATCGCGCATCACGTCACGCTACTCGGGATGCGCTCCTCGGGGTCCTTTGCCTTGCCATGATCCCGCCTTTTCTGCGTTGGTCGATTCAGGTGAGGACCGACCAGGCAGCCCTCGCGTTAGCCACGTGGGGAGGCGTGGCCCTGCTGGCGTCCCGGCGCTATCGGCTGCTCGCGCTTCTGGGCGGGTTTCTCGTGGTCGCAGGTTTTCTCTGCTCACAAAAAGCGGCGTATCTCGTACCCCCCCTGGGCCTTTTGGTCATGGGGGACCTTTGGATCCAGGGCGATCGCGATTTCCAGCGCACGGCAACCCGGGCCGCGCTCTCCGTGGCTGGCGCTGCCATTGCCTACTTTGGCTTCTACGCCATAATCTCTCTCTTTTTTGTGCCCTCCGAAAGCACAGCGTCCCTACATAACGTCGGACGAACCTTTGAGTTCTACCGCAAGACCCTGGGCTGGCACCAATACAAGCAAATAGCCCCCTTTCTGGTGCCCCACGCATTCTTCATCGTGCTGCTGCTCTTCGCTTCTTTTCACTGGCGGCGGCGAAACCAGCCCGCTGATGACAAAATTCGCATGCTGATGGCGTGGCTGGTGCTCGGCTGTGGATTAGGCGTAGGTCTCTTTCATGCCGCAGCCTTCTTCTATTTCTGGATGACCCTGGGCTTCTTCGTTGCTGTTGCCGTCGCCTTGGCTCAGCACCCCATCCGAACGCTCTTGGGCCGCGTTCCGCTACGAATGCAGAGGGCAGTCGTTGGGGTTGCGTGGGTTGCGCTTCTGATCCCCGGAGTGTTGGAGTTGGGGTACTTGCTTAAGGACACCCAGGGCATCCAGCGTGATAGCTTTGCTTTTTTAGAGCGCAACCTCGACGAGAAGGCGCTTGGCTTCCACCCCGAAAGTGCTCTCTTTTGCCAACATGACAAAAAACCCATCAACACCTATTTCTCACAACACATATCGTCCCGTTTTTCGGGAGCGCACGCTCGTGAGAACGCCCAGAACCTTGTCGACAAATTCGTCCAGAAACCCATCGTCTTCATCCTCGACTCCTGGCGTGTCTACAGCTTCCCTCGCCCGATCTTGAATTTCTGGAAGATGAACTACGCGCGTTACCACGCCTCAGTCTGGATCCCTCGCAAACGCATAATGGGCAAGGCCCAGCAGCCTGGTGCGTTTCGAATCCTGGTGCCGGGGCGATATCGCTGGCTCCCTGCTGCAGGGGCCCATGACATCACCATCAATGGCGCACCGCTCAAAGGAGGCGGTGTTGTCGCGTTAGCCGCTGGGCGGCAGCGCTTTCAACTCTCGAGGGATGGCTCAGGAGTATTACTCTACGCAGTGAAAGACCCGCCCACACCGTGGCGGGGTCCCTTCTACAAGCCCTTCACCGCCTGGTAGGACGCCCCTGGCACATTCCAGGCATTCTTAATAGGCCCCTTTGCGCCAGAGCACCGCGATAGCCGTACGCACTATCAGCGAAACATCCAACAACAACGACCTGTTGTGAATGTAGTAGAAGTCGTAGTGCAGATTTTCATGCAGCGGCAGATCCTTACGGCCTAGGATCTGCCACAGTCCCGTCAGACCAGGCTTGACAAGCAACCGTCGGCGTTGCCACTCCTCGTATTGCTCGACGATGAAGGGCATCTCTGGCCTTGGGCCCACCAGGCTCATCTCACCACGAAGCACATTGAGCAGGTTGGGGAGTTCGTCAATACTGCTGGCCCGCAGCCAGCGACCATAGGGGGTAATGCGTGGGTCCTCATCATGTCGAGGAGCCGTCGCATAGACCTCTGCATCCGTTCGCATGGTGCGAAACTTCAGCAGCGAAAAAACCTTTCCGTTTCTGCCAACACGATCTTGCCGGAAAAACACGGAGCCTGGACTGTCACGTCGGATACGCATCGCCCACCACGGCCAGAAAGGCAGAGTGAGCAGCAATCCGGTGAGCGCACCGATGATGTCTATCACACGTTTGACGGGTTCATAGAGCAGCGGGCTTTGATAGCGCTGCAGGGGCACGAGCGGTAGGTCACCAACACGCTCCGGCGCGTCCGCGAAGGGCAGCACGCTGAAGGCGTCGGTGACTAGGTAGTGAGAGATGTCCAAATGCTCGCACTCCACCACTAGGGAGAGCAGATGCGAGGTATGGAGGCCTGGGATCGCGGTGATCACTTGGTCGATGTCCTGGTCGCGAATCACCTCTGCAAGCTGATCCAGCGGACCCAGCACGCTGACGTCTGCCACTTGCCCGTCAACGAGATCGGGGTTGTCATCAAGAAACCCAACGATCAGGTACTCATCGGGTCGGTCTTGGAGCACCTGCACGATGCGAACCCCGGTGGTACCAGCCCCCAGCACCAGCGTGCGAATCTGTTTCTGCTTACCCTGCAGCAATCCAATGAGTACGAGGTGGGCAACCTGGAGAACCATGCTCAAGCCCCACCCAAAAAGCACCACGGTGCGACCTATTTGGTATTCCTTCAGCACGAAGGACACCGAGCACAGCACCAGCAGGGTCAAGAGCGCGTGGCGAAATACCTGTTCGATGCGCGCGAGAATGGACGTTCGTTGATTTCTTCGGTAGAGCCCGAAGACCCAACTGGACACAACCCACACCAAGGCCACCAGAGGGGCCGAGATTAGATATGAGTCGATGGGATTGATCGGCGTGGGTGATACAGGATCAAGGGCTCTGCGCAGAGCCCAGCCCGCGATCCATGCGAAGCCCACCAGGAGGAAGTCGATGATCAGGCGCCCATAGTTGATGCGAGGTGCGTGCACAGTGGCTCATGATTCCGTGAGAAGAGTTCCAAAGTCAATTTGGTCGTGACCGAGCAGTATTCTTGTTACTGTCGTGCAGTCACTTCTCGGGCAAATGGAGCAACGGGCGCTGTGAGTTTCATGCGTTGTCCAGGAGGCCGTCGTGTCCAGCGAGCGGATTCAAATAGACTGGGCCAGCGGGCTGCCAATTTCGGTTAGCGCCAGACCCCAGAGACACGCTTAGATAAGTGTTCTAGGACAGAGGAAAGAGGATGGGGACAAGGGAACTCATTATTGGAAAGAGAGTACTGATCGTTGCTGAACTGTCGGCCAACCACCAAGGAAGCCTAGACCAGGCGCTCGAGACGATCCAGGCAGCCGCAGAGGCTGGCGCTGATGCCATCAAGATTCAAACCTATTGCCCCGATACGATGACCATTGATTGTATGCGTTCAGAGTTCCTCATCAAAGGGGGACCCTGGGACGGCCGACAGTTGTTTGACCTCTATCAGGAGGCACATACGCCTTGGAAGTGGCACCCACGTCTGATGGACGAGGCTGGCAAACTCGGTTTGCTGTTCTTTTCAACCCCGTTTGACAAAAGCGCTGTTTCTTTTCTCGCTGAGTTGGGCGTGGCCCTCTTTAAGATTGCGAGTTTTGAACTCCCAGATCTGGAACTGATTGAGGTGATTGCTTCACAACACAAGCCAATCATCATGTCCACTGGCATGGCTAGTCTCGAGGAAATAGGTCGCGCAGTAAGCAGGATTCGTTCCGTTTGGGGGGGGGGGCAACAGTCACTAATTCTTCTGAAATGTGTTAGTGCATATCCGGCCGCTCCTGAAGCCATGAATCTGGCGACAATCCCTCATCTGGCTGACGCCTTTCAGGTGATTCCGGGTCTCTCCGATCACACCCTCTCCAGCGCGGTTGCCGTTGCCTCCGTCGTCATGGGCGCAAGAGTCATCGAAAAACATTTCACCCTGTGTCGCTCAAAGGGCGGACTGGATTCTGCGTTTTCCATTGAGCCAGATGAACTGAAGAATCTAGTTCGAGATATCCGAGATGTGGAGCGGGCGATTGGTACAGTGAGTTACGGTGTTGATGACACCGAATTGGATAGCCAAGTCTTTCGGCGGTCGCTCTTCGTGGTGGAGGACCTCATGGCCGGTGACACCCTGACCAGGCAGAATCTACGTTGCATTCGACCAGGTCATGGATTGACACCCTATCTTCTGCCAATGGTTCTTGGCAGGCGTGTAGATGTAGATGTGGTAAGAGGGACCCCCCTCGGCTTAAATCTTCTCAAGAAGGAGTAATTCTTATGCTCTCAAATAGGACCATACTGATAACCGGGGGAACAGGGTCTTTTGGCAGAGCTTTCGTCCGAATCGTTCTGGATCGCTTTCCAGAGGTTCAGCGGATAGTTGTCTATTCTCGTGATGAATTGAAGCAGTCCGAGATGCAAGAGACGTTTTCTGACTACTCGAATAAACTTCGATTCTTTTTGGGAAATGTTCGCGATTTAAGTCGATTGACCCGAGCGATGGAAGGCATTGATATCGTCGTGCATGCTGCCGCGCTCAAGCAAATTCCCGCCACTGAGTATAACCCTTTTGAAGCCGTAAAAACGAATGTTCTAGGCGCCCAAAATGTAATTGATGCCGCTGTTCAGCAGAGTGTTTCTCGCGTCGTAGCGCTTAGTACAGACAAGGCCGCTGCACCCATCAATCTCTATGGGGCCACCAAACTGTGCTCCGACAAACTCTTTGTTTCAGCCAATACCTTCATAGGCTGTCGCGACCTGCGTTTTTCTGTCGTGCGTTACGGGAATGTGATGGGCAGCCGTGGGAGCGTCATTCCGTTCTTCCTCAAGAGACGTTCTGAGAAAGTGCTACCGATTACACACCCAAGAATGACGCGCTTCAACATTACTCTCAAGGCAGGAGTCGAGATGGTCTTGCACGCCCTGGAGAAGATGTGGGGTGGCGAAATTTACGTACCACGTTTGCCAAGCTACCGAGTTTGCGATCTGGCAGAGGCTATTGGTCCCCATTGTGAGCAGAGGATTGTGGGTCTTAGGCCAGGTGAGAAGATCCATGAAGAGATGATTACGGCCTCCGACTCCTTCTACACCATCGAGACCGAAGATGCGTATGTGATACTGCCTTCGATGCCTGTATGGGACGTCGAGCGCTTCATCTCGGAAAATACGGGAAAACGCTGCGCTGAAGGATTTTGCTACAATAGTGAGACCAACGATGAGTGGCTCGATGTTCCTATGATTAGGCGTCTGATTAGAGAATATGTCGATCCGACCTTCGATCTTGAGTGAGCGAGAGTAAATGAAGAGAAAAAGGCTACCGTATGCTCGACAAACGATAACCGAGGCAGATATCGATACAGTCGTATCTGTTTTGCGGGGCGATTGGCTCACACAAGGACCCGAAGTTGAACGTTTTGAAGCTGCGCTTTGTACCGCCACGGGAGGTCGGCATGCCGTCGTCGTAAGCAACGGAACTTCAGCTCTACATCTTGCTGGGATCGGGTTGGGGATTGGGCGCGAAACCGTTGGTATCACTTCTGCTATTACCTTTGCAGCAAGCGCCAATGGTATGGCTCATGCTGGGGCAGACGTTCACTTCGTCGATGTGGATCCTCGGTCTGGGTTGATGGACCTGGATGCACTAGAAATCTGTATTGATGACTTAATCCGACAAAAGCGCCGCCCTGCTCTGATTGTTCCAGTGCACTTGGCTGGCACCGCAGTCGACATGGTTCGTGTGGCGGAGATTGCAAAAAGGTGTGGTGCCAAAGTCCTGGAAGATGCCGCGCATGCTATTGGCGCAACCTATCGAGCTGCTAACCAGGTCTTCCGGATTGGTGAATGTGCACACAGTGATGCTACGGTTTTTAGCTTTCACCCTGTGAAACATGTGACATCAGGCGAGGGTGGTGCCGTGGTAACAAACGATGATGCCCTTGCCGACACCCTGCGCCTCTTGCGAACACATGGGATCACAAGAGAGACTAGATGGCTGGAACGCGATGCTGAAGATCCGTTTTTCGGACCATGGTACTATGAGCAAGTAGCGCTGGGATTCAACTATCGATTGTCAGACATTCAGGCAGCATTGGGCCGGTCACAGCTGACGAGGCTTGAGACTTCGGTTCGGCGTCGGCGTGAGATAGCTCGCCAATATGACATGCTGTTGACAGGTAAGGCATTAGCTCGTGTCCTTCGGCCGTTGAAGCCCGGGAAGGGAACAAGTTCGTTCCATTTGTATGTAGTTCAAGTCCATGTAGCGGGGGCATCTGCAATTGAGGTGGCAGAACTGCGGAGAGATTTGTTCTTGTTCTTGCGGAAGAAGGGGGTTTTTACACAAGTGCATTATGTTCCTGTGCCTTGGTTGCCCTACTACGCTCGAATGGAGACCAAAGCCTATCCTGGAGCTGAAGCATACTATGCTGCGAGCCTAAGTTTGCCGATGTTCCCCTCCATGATTGATGATGATGTAATGTATGTCGCGAATGCGCTCACAGAGTGGGCAGCGGAGCGGCCTTGAATTAAAATCTAAGAGGACGTGTGACCTATGGCATCTGTCAAGGCCATTATTCAGGCACGAATGGGTTCAACGCGACTTCCCCAAAAGGTCCTCATGCCCCTTTTGGGAAAACCAATGCTGCTTCGGATCACTCAACGGTTGGAGCGCTGTCACAGGCTCGATGGGATTATTGTTGCAACAACGGATTTGCCGGAAGATGATGTTGTTGCACAACTTGTGGAGCGGCAGCCTTCCCTTCAGTTGACGCGAGGATCTTCGAGGGATGTTCTTGGCCGGTATGCACAAGCGGCGCAGGAACACAGTGTGGATGTGGTGGTGCGCGTTACTGGCGACTGTCCCCTTATCGATCCTGAAACGGTTGACCGTTGTATCTCTGAGTTCGCAAGGTATGAAGATGAGTGTGACTATGTCTCCAACACGCTTAAACGAACGTTTCCACGAGGGCTCGACACGGAAGTCTTTCCAAAACCCATCCTTCTTATGGCGGAGCAGAACGCAAGAGGGGGCTCCGAGCGAGAGCATGTGACGCCATATATCTGGAAAGAGCCACTACGGTTCAGAATTCGCCAGGTTAAGTCCGCGACAGACTGGAGCCATTTGCGATGGACCGTGGATACCATGGCCGACTTTGAACTGGTCGCACGTGTATATGAGGAATTGGGTTCGGATGGAGCCTTTGACTATCCCACCATCTGTGCGTTGTTTTCTCGGACTCCAGAATTGATGGAGATCAATCGGCACATTGACCAGAAACCCTTTGAGTCTAAGGGGTGCTGAAGATCATGATGGAAGTTCAGTGAGCGGTTCATCGTTCAATATTCCTGCACATAGCCGATCAAGTACAGGATGCTCGCCGGGAGCGAGGTCCGAGAGATGGTCAAGGTGGAGCCTTCGTTGACCTCGTGGCTGATCTTGGACCCATGGAAAGTTTTGCATGAACCGAAAAAAGAACATATGTGCATATCGCCGTGCCAGGGTTTCATGAGAGGCAGGTGGATGATCGCAACTCATGGCCAGCGCCAAATCTGCTGGCAGCGAAGCAGGTCCCTGCAGGTCACAGGTGAAACCCCGATCACGGTAATGTGGGGTGCCTGCGACCAAGACCTGACGACTCCGAATCGCAGCCTCCAGTCCGATTGTGGAAGTGTAGGTAAGAACGCAGTGGGCAATCTCGGTGATAACATATGAATCAGCGGGATCCGATGCCTCCACGATGCAGATATTGCTTGGGAGCGTTGGGTAATCTTGCCGAAGCCTGTCGCCTACACAGTCGCGAGACTCCAACATTGGAAGTCGGACTTCGGCAGGATGTATTCGGATGACGAGTTGAAATGCGTGCTGTTTGCCAAACCAGGAGATCGTCTCTTGGATGAAGTGGTACATGCTGTTGAAGCCTGCATCCCTCCCGAATAACGAGGAGTCCCACAAGATGTTGGTGAAGAGCACAGCAGTAGGTTTCGACAGGTCAATATGAAGACGTTGACAAAGGCTCTGCTCGTCGCTGTCGATTGTTGGCCACAAATTCTGCCCTTGTTGCCCTTCTGATTTTTCGAGCAGGAAGCAGTCGAGTTCTGCATGCTCAGTGGCAGAAAGGTCATGGCTACACCATGCCTTCCAAAGCTCGTCAACATGAAAGTGAGCGCTTGGGCGGTTCCGGTCAAAGAGTACTGTTTGGTTTCGCATTCCAAGCTCATAGTTTACAAATGGAATTCTTCTACGGATGCAGACTCTTCTCATAGCGTGCTCAGCAGAAAACAGCCCATTCATGCCAACGACTGTCTGGGGACGCAGTTGTGAGATGAGTTGTTCCGCGGTCTGTAGGAATTGAGACGTCGCCTCAACGTAGCCACGAATAGTTCGCTCGGCAGGTTTGCCTTCGCCTGGGTCGCCTCGCAGCAGTGAACGTTGAATAGATGGCAAGGCAACTTTGTAAAGGATATCTTCTCCTTGTCGAAGAGAACGAATTTCCTCAAGTGACAAGGAGTGCAATTCCACTTTCAATTCTGTCTTGCTGGTTGGAAGGTCGCTGAGTGTTACCAAGGGGAGTTCAAACGCCTTGAGAAGTCGGCGCGCGAAACCTTGGCAGCGCCAGCATAGTGGTGAGGTGACGAAGGGGTCTGATGAAGGTTTGAAGTCGCATTGTGACAGGCCACCATCGCACAAGAAGAAGACTGGCTGCGCTCCCCGTTGTTCAAGGGCTTTCGCTAAGACCACTTGAGTAGCGATGTGAGCAAACCAGCCACGAATGGTGAAGAAGAGCACAACAGGTCCTGTGTCAGGGCGGGTTGGGCTGTCACGTTGAAGTTTGCGAGCTTGGTCAAGAACCCGTTCATGTGGGTGTCGTGTGCCAAGTGAAAGTTCAAGAGCGCGATATGCTCCATAGCTCAAAAAACGCATCGACTGCGTAAACGCCGGTATTGAGAGCGCGATCTTATGATAGGCATCGAACTGTTTGAGCTTCGAATAAAACGTGTCTCTTGAACTCATGTTTTCCTCAAAAATACGCTCGTCTTGATTAAGAAAATCATTGAGAAGCCAATGAGTGTTGCTATTGAAGCACCTAGTCCAGCATGAGTCGGCACCAGGACAAGATTCCCAATGAGGGCACTAGCAAAGCCTAAGCCAGCCGCGATCATGATGAAGCGGTCACGGCGTTGTGCATACAATACGGTGTGCGGAACCGTTCATTTGCGCCTCCTGATGATTTCCCTCTCGATCAAGTCCTTCATCGTGCGCAGGAGGTCGAAGACGTCCATGCCCGACAAGGAGATCAGATCGTTC
>JAFCZD010000022.1 GCA_019314525.1 Deltaproteobacteria bacterium | reverse complement strand
GTGGCTTTGATGGCGCGATCAACGTGAGACGCCGCCTCTCGCCAGAGGCTCAGCGCACCGCTGCTGCGCGCGAAATCGAAGAGCCAATGTTTCTCAAACTGCATGGCGCCCCCGCGTTGGGTCGTTGGCCAGAAGAAAAAACGCTACCGTGCTCCCCTCGCGTTTGTCAACGGCGCGAGAGGGACCTCACTTTGCGTGTGAGAAGAAAACGAGGCCATCCCTTGGCAGCGACCCAAGGCCTCGGCTAACATCCGCGCCGGAAGGAGGCTCTTTGCCCAAGGCGGTGGCCATAACGGTGTTGGTGTTGGTGTTGGGGCTTGTGGCCCCACGGATTGCCCTCGCGCAGTTCGTGGTAGAGGCCAACGCTACCGTCAGCAGTGGTTATACGAACCTCCCCAATCCAGGCACTGTGGCTCAGGTTGATCCCAACGATCCCAACCATATCATCGCGCCGACGGGAGCGGACGCCTTCTTCGAGATCTCTCCTGGTGTGATCTTGCTCTATAACAACGGTCGCGTACGGCACGCCCTTTCGTATAATTTCTTCGCGACGCTCTATGCGCAGGAGACAGGGGCGACGTCCTATACCAATCGCTTGGCCTGGACGATGCTCACCGACCTCTCTCCACGCGTTCGTTTTGCCGTGGGGCTGACAGGCGCCCAGGGGCGCCAGGGCACCTTCCAGATGCAGCGCATGGCGGCAGCGTTGATGGCCCAACCCGCGGGGGAGGTGCTCTTTGCCAACGCCGGAGGCTCGGAGACCCTCACCTGGGCCCTTTCACCACAGTGGGACCTTTCACAGGATCTGCGTGTGGATACCTTCATTCCTCTCGACCCAGACCAGCTGGCCGAGCAGACCCTCGCCGCCGATGCCAACCTGCGCGTGCTGCGACGCTGGCGACGTCTGGGCCTTGGTGGACGTTTCGGCGTCGCCTACTTGAGACGCTTTGGCCTTGACGCGCAACTCGACGCCGCTGGGCAGCCCGTGGAAAACACGGAGACGCCGAGCGCGGCTCAGTTCCTCTTCTCGTTGCTGGGAGAGGCACGTTATGACCTCAATGATCGCTGGAGCGTCCGAGCTGAGGGTGGCGGCCAAATGGCTCTACCGACGGCTTTTGATGAGTTCGTGATGACAGGCACGGGGGCTGGAGAGGTCGCCTACCGCCATCAGCGCGGACGAATCGCGCTGCGGGCGGGGCACACGCTGACGCCCAACGTGCTCCTCGGAGAAGTCTTCTTGGCAGAGACTCTGACCTTGGGTGGCCTCTTGCAGCTTGGACCGCCGCGCTGGCGCCTGCGCACGGAGGCGATGATCGGTTATGGCTACCAGCGGGCCTTCGAACTCGAGGCGGGCAGCATGCGTGAGCGGCTTCACACAGGCTTGGCCGATGTGGGGGTGGTCTGGCGTTTCTCCCCCAAGTGGGAAATCACCGCTCGTTACCAACTAAACATGCAAGAACCGGCAGGAGAGGCCCTCGCAGGCGCTCAAGTGCCTGGGTACACACGTCATGTTGGGCTCCTCAGCTTACGGTTCAACTATCCAGCTGCTCGCAACCGTCGTCGTACGCCGCGCAGAGGCTCCACGACGCGGGTGGACCGAGAGCAATGGGATGCGGTCTTCGATCCCACGCCTGGGCGGCAAGCCGGTGGGCAGCAGCAGGAGTCCAGCAATCGCTAATGGCTCACCGCCGAAGTTGTGAGTCGAGCTCTGAAGGGTGATGAATATGAGATGCAAACACGTAGGCGGCAGCGCGGCTCTGGTGGTATTGGTGACCCTGCTCGCAGGTTGTCCGCACACACTTCCTGCGTATGATTATTCCAAAGAGCCGGATCCACGCAAAGGTGGAGCCGCCTTCAAGCTTGGCCCAGGAGATCAAGTGGCCATCACCGTCTGGCGAAACTCTGATCTCACCACCAACGCCACGGTGCGTCCCGACGGCATCATCACCATGCCGCTCATTGGCGACATCCGTGCCGCAGGGCGTACGCCCAGCGGGCTGCGCAAAGAGATAAGCCGGCGCCTCTCGGGTTTCATCAAGGATCAGGTCGTCACCGTCACCGTGGCGGTGACCAATGTCATAAGCTACCGATTTACGGTCTCCGGTAACGTTGCCCGACCTGGGCTCTTCACCTCCAGCCGCTATGTGACGGTCCAGGAGGCTGTGGCCATGGCGGGAGGGCCAACGCGCTTCGCCGAGCCCATCAAGACCGTGATCGTACGCCAGGGCAAGGGCGGCAAGACCCGACGCATCCCCGTGAATTACCCCTTCGTGGTCTCGGGTAAGAGCCCCCAGATGAACCTAGTGCTGCTGCGTGGTGATGTTGTCCACGTTCCTTAGCGCCTCCTCCATGAGCTGATGAACCCGAATCCATCAGCTCGACTCCATCCCAACCATCAGCCAGGCACGCCAGCGCGGTTTAACCACCGAAACCTGCGGCGCGCAGAGCCCGGTTGAACCAGGGGATGAACATCCGCGTGACGGCCTTGGCGGCCGCAGGGGTAGGATGTGAGTCCCATTTATCCACGGCGAATTGCGGGACGAGCATGTTCTCGCCTGGCTTGCCCTCGAGGACGGCCATGGCGTTGAAGAGGTCGAAGACCTGCACGTTTTTTGCGTCTTTAGCGTACTCGCCGCTGACCCATTTAGCCCAGGCTCGGGCGCGCTTTGCGATGGCCGGCGTAGTCTCCTTTTGAACCAGGGGAGGGGAAGACATGCCGATGAAGAGGACGTCGGGGTGTGCCTTGAAGGTGGGCAGCATGGAGAGATACCATTTCTTGTACTGCTCCAGCATCGCGTCGGACTCGATCTTCGAAGACGGGTAGCAACTCTTGAACATCACGATGTCGTGCTGCTTCTTTTCGCCTTTGAGCTCCCAGCTCTTGATGGCGTCAAGATACTTCGGGGTGTTGAAGTTCTTTGGGAAGTCCTTTGGGTCCGTATGGTCGCCGATCACGTAGCCGCCCACATCGGCCTCTTTGTAGTTGATGTCGTAGAAGTCGATGTTGTTCTTCTTGAGCGCCGCGAGTAGGCCACCTGCGAGGAGATTGTCACCCGTGCTGTGGTGTTGCCAGACCATGCTGAGCTTCTTCTTGGGCGGTCCTGGATCTTTGTCAGGGGAGATGGCCAGGCTCGTGTGTTCCTGCGGCGTGGTGCTCTTGCACCCCGCGGTGGTGGAAAAGAGGATGATGAGCAAGCTCAGCGAAACCTTCTGCATTAGGTCCTCCCTTGAGTCATTGAGGCAGAGTAATTGAGGCAAGAATACGGTCAGGGAAGGCAGGTTTCAATGCATGCCGTTTATCTGCCTTTTATGCTTGGCGGGTATCTGGCAAACTCCATGCTCAAAGAGAGGAACGTTGATGTCGCAAAAGCAGATGGTGCTCACCGCGGTGGGGCCCGACGCCCCTGGGCGCGTCAAGCAGATTTCGTCGTTTATCCTCGATTCAGGCTGCAATCTCGAAGATAGCCGCATGGCGATGCTCGCTGGCGAGTTCGCCCTGATCGTGCTCTTCACCGGCAGCCAAGACGGGGTGGCTCAGGTTGAACGCGGGCGGGAGGCTCTCGAGAAGCAGCTCGATTTTTCCATCACGTTGCGCTCCACGCAACGTCCTGAAGCGCGTGATGATTGTCTGGCTTATGAGCTTCGCGTTGGAGGCGTCGACCAACCTGGGATCGTTTATGGTGTGAGCCAGGCGCTCGCGGCGCTGGAGATAAATGTCGCCTCTTTTGATTCACGGCTGGAGCCAGCAGCTTTCTCTGGCACACCAGTCTTCACACTCCACGCGGAGTTGCAGGTCCCCGGCCGTCCAGCGTTGGCTCAACTACAAGAGGCTCTCGAGGCGCTTTGCGACGACAAGAACCTCTCCTACAGCCTTGACGCGATGCATTTACGAACCTCGTAGAATCCGTGTCGCCCATCGCAGCTTTTTCCCCTGCAGATATCTTCATCTGAGACCGTTGCCCTTGGATCGCTTTTTTCATGGATTCTAAGGCGTTCTCTCGAGGTTCCACACTCACCTTGGGCCGCCATCCCATCGTGTTGACATCAGCTGCTACAATTTGCACATAGCACCAATGTGGGCTTCGTGAGAGCGGGGCGGGTAAGAAGGGGAGGAGGGGTTCATGCATAAGCCTCAGGAGCGGCGTAGTGCGCTGCGAGTAGAGACGCAGGGTGGGGAGGCGATCTGTCATGTTCAGGGGTACGGCGAGCATTATGTGATGGACGACCTATCCAAGGCGGGCGCGCACTTCCGTTTGGGACCGATGATCTCTGTGGGGACGCCCATTCAGGTGGTGCTCTTCGCGGGGACCTTGGGCATGGTCTCGGTGGACGCCAAGGTGGTGCGTCATGAACTCGATGGGACAGGTTTTGGTGTCGCCTTCGATGCGATGGATGACAGCGACGAGGAGCAAATCGAAGATATCGTGGTCGAGATTCTTCTCGACGAGTTTATGAACTGATTCTGCTCCGATACCTGCCCATAGGGCGTCTCTCGGTCAGCGGTCCTGCGCCAAGCTGACCCCGACAAGAATACCAACGATCCCGGTGACCACCGGGTTGCAGGTCAAGCCTCAGCCGAAGCCCGCTATACGCGCCAAGAAGCCTATGGCCACACCACCCAGAGCGCCCACTAGGGCATAGATCGCAAATCGCTTCATGAGGATGGGATAGCATCGACAAGGGGGTGGTGCACGATCGTTGTGGTTTTGAGGGACCTGCGTATACTGCGGTGCATCATTTTACGGGGATCACAGACGCTTAGGAGGTCAAGATGAATATCGTGATGTTGGGGGCGACGCGGGGCATGGGGCGCGCTCTCTCCCGCCTCTTTGCGGCTCGCGGCGATCGACTTTTTCTACTTGGAAATATTGCCGAGGATTTGCAGCAGAGCGTTGTTGACCTGCAAACACGCGGCAGCACAGAGGTCGCATCGGCGCCTTGTGACCTCTTGGATGCGGACACCTTTCGTCCAGCCCTCGAAGCGGCGGAGCGTGCCCTGGGCCGCATGGACGTGGTGGTGGTTAGCGCTGGCCTCTTTGCTCCTCAGGAGCAGCTCGAAGAAGACTATGCGTTCACAGCACGCATGCTTCAGGCTAACTTCACCAACACCGTGCTCTTCTGCGAACAGGCGCGGGAGCGCATATTGGCAGCCGGAGGTGGCACCCTTTGCGTCTTCAGCTCTGTGGCCGGAGATCGTGGACGCAAACCTGTGGTGCTCTATGGTGCCTCCAAGGCGGGCCTTTCACACTACCTCGAGAGCCTCGATCATCGATATCGCCAAGAGGGCCTCGTTACCGTGTGTGTCAAGCCTGGCTTCGTTAAGACGACGATGACCGCTGGTCTCAAGCCCCCCCCCTTCGCTGGCGAACCAGAAGCGGTCGCCGAGGATGTGTTGCGCGCGATTGATCGCGGGTCACCCGTCGTCTATGTGCCACCGGTGTGGAGCCAGATCATGCGTGTGATTCGCGCTCTGCCTCGGGCGGTGATGCGAAAGGTGAACTTCTGATGCAGGATTACGACCCCGAAAAGCTCATCCGTCGGGCACGCAAGAAGCCGCTTTTCGTGCCCGGTGAGACGACCCAGGAGGTGGATCTGGGCCAGTCAGCGATCCACCGATTGATCCCACATCGGGATCCCTTCCTCTTCGTCGACCGCATCTCTCAAGTTGACCTCGAGCAGCGGGCTGCGCGCGGTCATCGACGTATCGATCCTGCCGACCCCATCTTTGCAGGACACTTCCCGGACTATCCCGTCTACCCGGGGGCGCTCCTGGTGGAGACCATGGGGCAGCTGGCGATCTGTCTGCACCACCTTATCTGCTGGAAGCGGGTGACGGTGGAGGAGGGCGACGCACCACCGCCGGTGCGGCTCTTGCGCCTACAGCACGCGGTCTTCCTCGATGAGGTGCGTCCTGGTGATGAGCTGACGCTCTTGGACAAACAGGTAGAGGCTGACACCTTCACGATGACCTGCGCCGCTCAAGCTCTCAAGGGTGACAAGATCGTCGCCGCTGCGCTGATGGAGGTCTACCTACCAGAGGCTGAAGAGTAGACCTCCACCAAGGATCCCCATGCGTTATCCCCTGCACCTCTTCAAGTTGGCTCGACCCTATCAATGGACGAAGAATGTCTTCGTCTTCACAGGGCTTCTCTTTGGTCATGGTTGGGACAACCCCGAACTCATCGTATGGGCTCTGCTCGCCTTTTGTGCTTTCTGCCTCGTGTCGAGTGGCGTCTACGTGCTCAACGATATCTTCGATCGTGAGGCTGATCGTGAGCATCCGGAGAAGCGCCGACGTCCCATCGCCTCTGGCGCCGTCTCGGTGCCAACAGCGTTGGTGTTCCTCCTTTTTCTCTGGGGTGGGGGCTTTGCGCTCGCCGGCACCATCGATTTGGCGCTGACCTCTATTCTCGGGACCTATGCGCTGATCAATGTTGCGTACTCGTTGCGGCTCAAACATGAGCCCGTGCTGGATGTCTTCTTGCTCGCCTCAGGCTTCGTCCTGCGCATTCTAGGTGGGACCCTCGGCTTGGGCATCCCGCCCAGCCGTTGGCTTCTCCTCACGGGCACCGCGATTTCGCTCTTTTTGGGCTTCACCAAGCGCCGTGCTGAGTTGATCAAGCTCGGAGACGAGGCGGGGGGGCATCGCAAGGTGTTGCACCTCTACAACCCACCCATGCTCGATGGGGCGATCATCATCAGCGCGACCACGGCAATTATGGCCTATGCGCTCTACT
Organism: Deltaproteobacteria bacterium; assembly: GCA_019314525.1. Classification (GTDB taxonomy): domain Bacteria; phylum Myxococcota_A; class Polyangia; genus JAFCZD01. The sequence goes on along the minus strand of JAFCZD010000022.1, from coordinate 18,134 downwards.
CCATGAGTCAACATGCGTTGCAGACCCATAGCACCCCACACCTGATCTACACCGTTCCTCTCGTGATGTATGGAATTTTTCGGTACATGTACCTACTCTATAGCCATCGCGGTGGTGGGGATCCTTCTCGGGATCTCATTCGTGATCCACATATCCTGGTGGCTGGTGCGCTCTGGGTGGGGGTTACTTTCTCTCTGATTAGGTAGGAGCAAGCCACTGCACACCTGTTGTGCAAGAGACTGCACGCTCGCCCCTTCAGGCTTCTTTTGCGAGCAGCCCCTCATAGCCTTCTTTGAAGGTGGGGTAGTGTAGGACGTAGCCTGTGGCGAGCATTCGGTCGTTCCTGCAGCGTTTGTTGTGCTGTCGCTGGTCTAAGCACCTTTCAGGTGCTGGAATGGCGAGGCGTTGGGCGATCCATGCCTCCACTTCATGCCGTGGGACTGGGTAGCTATCTGTACCAAGATAAAGGGTTTCCGCGCTGGGGAGTTCCACCAGCCAGGCCAAGAATCCTGCGGCGTCATCACGATGAATTCGGTTTGTCCAATGAAGGGACGTCACGAGGGCATGTTCCCCCTTTCGTGCTTGATTGATCAGGCGTCTGCGTCCGGGCCCGTAGATCCCTGAGAGGCGTACAATGGTGGAAGGCCAAGGCGCCTGACGCCAGAGCTCCTCGCCTTTGAGCACCCATTGACTGGTGGTTGTTCGTGGCGTGGTCTTTGACTCCTCATCAACCCATTCGCCCTTGTTTTGCTGGTAGACGCTCGTGCTCGAGGTGAGAAGCAGCCGCCTGGGCGTGATCTTCATGGTCTTCAAGGCCTGGAGAAGATGAGCCACTCCTCGCACATAAATGTCCTCATAGGCCTGATCATGCCCATGTCCCGGTGCAGCCGTGTAGACCACCACGTCGATGGTGCAGGGGAGATCCAGGCTCGCTGGCTCCAATAAATTGGCTGTGATGGGGAGCACTCCAGGAGTGGACTCAGGGTTGCGTCGTAATCCCCATACTTTATGCCCGTTTTGTGCGAGGAGTTTGCCCAAAGCAGAGCCCAAATAGCCGCAACCAGCGATGAGGATTTCTGCGCTCATGAGGACGTATACCTCGCAAACTTTTCGCACGCAGGATTACAAAAACTGCTCTTTGAGTACAACAAGTCTTGCATAGTCTGTCACTTTGCAGCCTAAGCGCTCGAATTATTACGACCCCTCCTCATTCCCACCACGGCCCGCCGCTTGCATCACATTCACGTGTCCTACAAAGGAGGCCTCTTGCGCGTGCATCGAAGAACCCCAAGGTTGGAGAGCGTTCATCTGGGTCGTAATGGGTCGGACTTGCTGCTCATCCCGCTCACGGTACGACTCAGTGCTCGCAGCCAGGAAGAGTTCGTCCAGAACTATTATCCTGATGTGATGCAAGGGGGGATTTTCATTCGCACCGAGGGCGCTCATCAACTCGAGCTTGGCTCACCTGTGCAGCTACGCTTCTTGCTCGAAGATGGCGCCACGGTGCTCGGCGGTCGCGGTATTGTAGCGTGGCTACAGCGTCATGGTAATGACCGCGGCATTGGGGTGCAGTTCAGGCGTCTTTCGCCCGCGAGTCACGTGACCTATCGGCAGATGTTGCGTCTCAAGCGTGCGGTTCGGACCACGGCACAACACGAACATAAGGAGGACAGCGGGGTGATCGCGCTCAACGAGTTCGATGATATGCCCACTCGCCCCATGAGCCTCATCGCTCGCGGTAAGTTACTGGACCGCACTCGTGGCCGTACCATTCGCCACACTCCCCCACACTTGCCACCCCTGCGGGAGCGAGATGCGGAAGCACAGCACTTGGACCTGAACAAGCGTGTGGTTGACGCCGAGGACATCCCTCTTCCTTCTCCGCAGCGCTACCGGCGCTGACGTGCACTTCGCTATTCTGAGATGCCGTAGTTGCGCGTCTTGTAGAGCAGGGTGCTCAGGGGGAGCCCAAGGGCGCGTGCCGCTTGAGCGCGATTCCCCGTTGCTGCCAGGAGCGCCTCTGCGATCAGCTTTGACTCGAAGTCATGCACCTGTTCCTTGAAGGGGTTGGGGGATTGGTCAAGGGGCTGCATGACCTGCACGGTGGTCTCGGGGCCAGACTCACGGTTGAGGTCGTAGGCTGCGACCTTATGCATCAGCGTACGGAGGGGCATCTGCAGGTCTTTGGCGGCGTGGGTCTTGTTCCACCCAGCTTGATCAAGGGCACGGCGCAGGACAGCGCGCTCGAAGTCGCGTACCCGCGACTTGAAGTCCATTCGTGGTTTGGCAAGGGTGATCCGTGGGTTGCCTGCGTGCGGGGTTGGGTCGCTGGGATGCATCATGGTTGAGTCATGGGGGCGCGAGGCGCTGGCGGTGCGCACCCGATCCGGCAGGTCACTGGTTGCGATATCGTCTCCTGGGGAGACAAGCACAGCGCGCTCCATGGCGTTGCGTAGCTCGCGGACATTGCCAGGCCATTGATAACGCTCGAGAGTCGTTAGAGCGCTTGGGAGGAGTCGCTTGCGGCGCAGGTGAGCGTGTCGGCAAGCGGCGTCGATGAAGGTGCGAGCCAAGGCCTCGACCTCGTCAGTGCGCTGACGCAGGGGTGGGATGGCGATGGTCACCGTGTTGAGTCGGAAGAGCAGGTCATGGCGGAAGGTGCCAGCCTCACACATCGCGTCCAAATCTCGGTGTGTCGCCGAGAGGACGCGCACGTCCACAGGGGTCTCCTGCGTTGAGCCCAAGCGCGTGAAGCGACCCGTCTCCAAGACTCGAAGCAGGGCGACCTGGGCTTCGTGGGGAAGTTCACCGATCTCGTCGAGGAGAAGGGTGCTGCCGTGGGCCTCTTCAAACACGCCCTTGTGTCGTTGGTGGGCACCGGTGAAGGTCCCTCGTTCATGCCCAAAGAGCATGCTCGTGACCAACTCGCGGGGGATGGCACCGCAATTGAGGCTGTGCATGGTGCGTCGTCGCCGCGGGCTGGCGTCATGGATGGCTCGAGCGATGATCTCTTTGCCGGTGCCCGTCTCGCCAACAAGCAGGATCGGTGAGGGAGCGTTGGCCACGCGCTCTGCTGTCCGATAGACGGCGCGCATGGCTTCACCACGTATGACGATCGGTGCGGCGATGGGGGCGAGGCTCGTCTCGGTAGGTGGCTCGATGGCGCCACAGGTGACGAGTGGGTCGGCTTCGTTGGCGTGCTGGATTCCGCGCTCGCAGAGGGTCACCAACTCAGCCGCGGTTCGTCCGTCGGTGGGAAAGCAGGCGACAACACAGCGCAGGTGTGGCGCGGCGCCCAACACGGCCCGCGCACGTTGTTTGGCGCTGGAGCGGTCTGTCTCCGGCAGCAGCACTTCGATCAGCTCGCCCTTCTGCTGGGCGACACGGTCTACTGAGCGCAGCGTTTGGCGCACCCGTAGGCGCCAATCTGCGCTCTTCAAAGCATCCCTGTCACTGTGAGAAGAAACAGTTCGTGACCCATCAGCGGTCACCATAAGCAGCGCGAATTGGTGGCCAAAGGTGGCAGCTCGTGTGACCTCCTCTTCGAGGGCGAGGCGGAATTGTTTCCCGTGCTCGAGTTCTTGAGAGAAGCTCGCAGGGGCGTGCACAGCAATGGTCACGTTGCCAAGGTGGATTTCATCTCCTGGGCTGAGGCGGTGGCGATCGATGAGGCTCCCGTTGACCAAAGTGCCGTTGGACGAGCCGAGGTCTTCGACCCAGAGGTCATCGCCCACACATTCAATGCGCGCATGCTGGCGTGAGAGCGTGGGGTCAGGGATTGAAATATCAGCTTCAGCGACGCGTCCCACGACGATTCGAGCGCGTGGCGCGAGGGGGACCACCTCCGCGCCACCCTGGTGGTGAACGATCAGGGAGAGGCGCGGAAGGGTTAGAGGAGGTGCATATTCGCGGGTAACGAGGGCGGCCTTGACCAGCACAGACTTCTGTTGTTCGTCATGCTCATCGCTCATCGCTCATCGCTCATCGCTCATCGCTCATCGCTTATCGCTTATCGCTCATCGCTCATTGCTTATCGCTCAGGGCAGTGTAGCAAATAGTTCGCTGGCGTTGAGCTGTAGACGCAAAAAAGGCCCGCGAACACTTTGGGGGGGGGAAGGTTCACGAGCCTTTGGACCTTGTGGGCCCAAATTCAGAATGGCAGGTATACTGCCGTTCGCAAGGACGGAACCCCTGGTTTATGGAAACTTCACTCCGGCTTCACTGGCCGTTAACCAATTGAATTGCAGCACTTTATGCGTATTTTACACCTCGCCCCACGGCTCAGCCTGCGAGGGGGGGCAGACCAGTATTGGCTCTCGCTGGTTGCAGGCCTGGAGGCTTGTTGTGAGCAACGTTTGGTGGTGGGCGCGGTGGATAACACCGCGCAAACAACGCTTCCCACCCGTATTTGCGGCGCTTTGAACGCGCGAGACGACGCAGTGGTTGAGCTCGACATGGAGCTGCGCTGGAAGCCTGACGTGATCCACATCCACAACGTGGTCAACCCTTGGCTCTTGAATTGGGCCCATAGCCAGCCCGCGGTAGTGACCATTCAAGACCATCGATACTTTTGCCCTGGCCGGGGCAAGTGGAGAGCCGGGAAGAGCCGTTGTAACACGTGCATGGGTCGGGCTGGTGAGGGTGACGGGGAGCCTTGTGTTACTTGTCTTGGCAACCGTTCGTATTTTGAGCAGCTCTCTGACCTTACCTGGCGCCGCTTTGAAGCGCTGCAGGGCTTACGCCTCACTGTGCTCTCCCGCTATATGCGCGATGAATTGGTGGCGTTGGGGTTGGCAGAGGAGCATGTCGCTGTCATCCCACCCTTTGTGCAGGATTGGCCAGCCGGCGCAGCCGAAGATCCCTCGGTGCTCTTCGCTGGGCGCCTCGTAGAGAGCAAAGGCGTCTTCGACGTCCTTGAGGCCTATGATCGCGTAGATTTGCCTTGGCCGCTGGTGTTCGTGGGTACGGGCAGCGCTCGCAGCGCTCTCGAGGGGGCTGGTGCGTGTGTGCTCGGATGGGTCGATCGTGCCGCTTTGGGGGCGTGGTTGCGCGGCGCGCGAGTGCTCGTGATGCCCTCGCGCTGGCAAGAGCCTTTTGGGATTATTGGCCTCGAGGCGCTCTCTTTAGGCACACCCGTGGCAGCCTGGGAGAGCGGTGGCGTGGCCGAATGGCACCCTGGCGGGCCCGGGCTGGTGTCTTGGGGGGACGTCGACGGTTTGGCGGGGGCCATGGGGCGCCTCGCGCGAGGTCCTCGCGCCAAGGCGGCAGTTGGCTTTGAGCGTGAGGTGTTGATGGCGCAGATGATGGCACTTTATGAGGAGGTCGCTGGGACCTGCTGACTAAGTCAGCCGCTCTAGGCGTCGTCCGCCAACTCCAGTCCTCGCAGCAGTTCGAGGTGCTCGGTCAACATTTTAGGCAAGGGCGAGCTGAAGACACGCCCATGGGGCAGCTCCAGCTGACAAGCATGCAGCCAGAGGCGCCCAGGGAAGGCGAAGACTCGCCGGCGACGAGGATCTCGATAGCGCCGGTCACCCACCAAGGGATGACCGATGGTGTGCAAATGCCTGCGAATTTGGTGTTTACGGCCTGTCTCTGGTCGCACCTCCAGCAGTGATGCGCTACCGAAGGCTTCCAGGCGCTTGTAGCGGGTGGTGGCATCCAGGGCACGCCCACGCCGAGCATCGGGCAGCGGACGTGAGATGACCCCCTTTTTCCGCGTCGCGCCCAGCACGAGCGCCAGGTAGGTCTTGTGCACGTCGCCTTGGGCGAAGAGTTGATTGAGTTCGGCTCGTTCTCTGGGACAGCTCGAAAGCAGCACGACACCGCTGGTGTCGCGGTCCAGGCGATGTGCAGGTGCCATGCCTGCGTCGTAGTGCTCCATGGCCCAGCTCGTCAGATCGGCGCTCTCATCGCCAGACGCGCGATGCACCGCCATGCCCGAAGGTTTGTCGAGGACGAGCAGTGTGCCTGTGTGGTGCAGGCAGCGGGGTGTCATTGCGCTAATTTCTGAGGCTTCGCACATAGGCTCGCATGGCTTCTACAAGTTCGAGGCGGTCGCGCAGGTCAGGGTTGGGGGGCATTTTCACGCTCTTTCCGGTGGCGGCGCCTCCCCCGAGGATGCTCTTTTCGATGGTGGCGTTGCTGATGGATTTTTGCCACTTCATGTCACGGAAGCTTCGCGGCGGCGGGTTCGTCTTGTTCGCGTCAGGGCCATCGCCTGCGCCGGTGTCGCCGTGGCAGTTGGCGCAACGTACTTCGTAGATGCGCTTGGCCTTGGTGCGCAGCTTCGCAGAGATGCCCCTCCAGACGTCGCCTTCAATCTCACTGTTGTTGCAAGCGCCAAGGGCCAAGAGACTGACCGTGAGGCTGAGGGTGCACAGGAGCACGCCTTGGATGTCAGGTGAGGGGCTGACCTCGCGTTTCGGCATGTCGTGTTTCGGCATGTCGCGTTTAGGGGAAGAGCCTGAAACGGGAGAGCTCCACCTTCAGCTCGCCCTTGTGGAGACTGAGTTCCCCGTGCAGCGTGCCAAGAACTTCCTCTTTGGCTCCAAAGACCACCAGTGCGAAATCATCCACGCGCATTTGTAGGTCGGTCTTGTCGAAAGAAGGAAGTTTGCTGCACGTCTTTTGCCGCAACAACGCAGCCTTGCGCAGGTTCGAGTGCATGGAAAGCTGCATCGGGCCAGGCTTGACCTTGCCCTTGAGCGTTTGGGGGCTGATGATCGGCAGCAGTTTGCAACGCCCGTCGCGGAGCAGACCTGCGAGCCCTTCGGCCGCTTGGGTGAGTTCTGGCGCTATCTTTGCGGTGGCCGACAGTGGCCAATAGGGCACAGCAAGTTTGCCTTCAGAGGGTGTGCGTCCGTCGATCTTGAAGAACTCTGGGCCACCTTTGGCTGGGTAGACAAACGTGCGCAGGTAGTAATGGACCTTGGAACCCTGGGTGAACACGAGTTCCAGTTCCATGCCCATGATCTCGACGGTGCGTGCCTTGGCAGCCGCCAGCTCATCGCGCAACTTGAGCTGAATATTGGCTTCGAAAGGGGCGAAGGCCTCAGCTGGCGTCTTGCCCTCGATGAGGGCAGCTTGTGCGCTTCGGGCGAGCTTCTGAGCAAAGGGCAGCAGCGTGGACATGGGGCCTGTGGCCCAGCCCGCGGGGCGTACGTTGGGATCCGGTGGAGAGGCGGGGGGGGACGTGGGCGTAGGGCTTGGGGTAGTTGGCGCCTTTGTGGTTTTGGCCTTCAAGGCCTCGGTCTTGGCCGTCTCCGCAGCGCCCAGCTGAACATGGCGCTCAGGTGCCTTGCCTTTGCAGGCCATGAGGGCATGCGCAAGGATGAGTGTCGACAAGAACAGCTGATGACGCATCAAAGAACCTCCGCTGAGGCGTAGACTAGCGGAGAACGACCAAGTTCTCTACAACGGCAAGGGCTTTGCCCGCCGTTGGCTGTCTTGCGTCCCACTCTGCTGGCTGCACTTGGCCGCATGAACGATCACATTGGGTTGCACCCTTCCTCAATCGGCGGGCTCTGCGCCAATTTCGGCGGGCAGGGGGAACCAACGCAGCTTTTCCAGGGCAGGCTCCAAGGCTTCGCCATGGGGTTGGTCGCTGAGGTTGGCTCTGGCCGCTTTGAGCAGGCCGCGGACGTCCTTCAGGTAGCCGTCGAAGGCGCTCTCGGGCTCGGTGATATGGGACGAACGGACCTCGAGGGTTCCGTTCTCATAACGCAGTTGATCGAGGCGCATGCGCAGTCGCAGTTGCCGTCGGTGGTGGCGCCAGATTCCAGTGTCGGGCGCGAATCGGTAGTGTGGCAGCAGAGCCCAACCTTCCTTGGCGATGAGCTGCACGGCCTCAAGGATGAACGAGAAGGTGGCCTCGGAGATGAAATAGTTGAAGTTGATGCGAACCCAGCCTGGCTTGATGCCCTCACAGCCGTGGAGGATCAGCCGTTCGTATTCGCGTGAGGTCGTCAGGTCGATGCCCAGCAGGCGGTGTCCATAAGGACCAGCGCACGAGCATCCTCCACGGGCTTGGATGCCGAAGAGGTCATTGAGCAGCGCCACGACGAAGTTATGGTGCAGGTGGCGTTCATGGTGACGCACCATGAAAGAGACGATGGAGAGTCGGCGTAGCTGCTGGTTGCCGAGGATCTCGAGGTTGGGATGGGCCGAAAAAGTGCTGATGGCGCGCTCAATGAAGCTCTGCTCTTTGGCCTCGATGGCGTCGGTGCCCACAGCGCTCTTGAGTTGGAAGACCAAGCCAGCACGGATGGCGCCGACGATAGATGGGGTGCCTCCCTCTTCGCGTTGCTCCATGGCCTCGACGTAGCAGTGCTCGAGGTGGTTGACGTAGTGCACCGTGCCACCGCCCGGCTGGTTGGGCACGCTGTTGCGCAACAACTTTCGTTTGGCCAGCAGCACGCCAGGTGTTTGGGGGCCGCCGATGAATTTATGGGGAGAGAGGAAGACCGCGTCCTTGTAGGCGAGGTGACCATCGTCTGCGTTGTCTTGGAGGTTGGCGTTGATGTTCACGTAGGGGCCGGCGGCGGCGAAGTCCCAAAAGGCTAGGGCGCCATGGCGGTGCAGCAACACCGAGATGTTCCGTGTATCCGAGAGGATCCCCGTGACGTTGGAGGCGGCGGAGAAGCTACCGATCTTCAAGGGCCGCGCGGCGTAGGCCATGAGCTCACGCTCGAGGTGGTGAAGATCGATGCGACCGTCGCTGTCCTCGTCGATGACCACCACATTGGCGATGGTCTCGCGCCAGGGCAGCTCGTTGGAGTGGTGCTCATAGGGGCCGATGAAGACCACAGGCCGCTCTGAGCTGGGGATCTGCGCTGCGAGGTGATAGCGCGCGTCGAGGTCGGCGGGGAGGCGGAGGTTGAGGATCGTGATCAGGGTGTTGATGGCGCCCGTGGCCCCAGAGCCGCAGAAGATCAAGGCGTCCTCATCGTTACCCCCGATGGCTTCTTTGATCAGCGCCCGTGCATCTTCACGAAACCCGGTGGTTTGCAGGCCCGTGAGGGAGGTCTCGGTGTGGGTGTTGGCGTAGAGGGGCAACACCTCATCACGGATGAAATCTTCAATGAAGGCTAAAGAGCGCCCTGAGGCGGTGTAGTCGGCGTAGGTCACTCGGCGTGAGCCAAAAGGCCCGTCGATGGTTTGGTCTCGGCCGATCTGCGCCTCGCGGATGGTGTCCATCAGCTTGGCGGCTTGGGTGGCCTCGGCGGGTTGAGTGACCGCGGTGGTCTGGTCGGCTTGCGTGTCCTGAGGGTCTGCGGGTTTCGGCTGCACCATGGTCGCCATTATGGCTGGTGGTGCGGGTGAGGATCAACGGCTCCTCTGGCGTGGCATCTAGAGCGGACCCTCTAGAGCACCCAGGGCAGAAGAGCGCGTCGCTGAGGTGGATAGTTGGCGAAGGTCTCTCGATACCAGCGGTGGTGTGCCAGCGCCCGCGGGGCGAGGTTGGCCAGCACCCAGAGCCAGAAGACCAGCGCCGGCGGCGACCAACACGCCAGCGCGAAGCCACCCCACTCGACGATTTCGCCGAAGTAGTTGGGGCAAGAGATGCGCTCATAGAGCCCCCCACGTGGGATTTGATAGCCCGATGTGCTTTCGCGGCGCAGGTGCAGCAGGGTGCTATCGGCGCGGATGTTGATCACCATGCCCAGAACAAAGAGCACGGCGCCGACAACGAAGCGGGCGTCTGAGAGCCAACTCTCCGGATAGCCCGGCCCCAACCCATGCAGGGCGCGCCCCTGGAGGTAGGCGTTGACCAGGTTGAAAAAGAACGCCATGCCCACCACCGATGCAGGCATGGGGCGGCTGGTGCGCTGTAGGCGCAAGGGGTAGATCAACACCCGATGCACATAGTGCCCAAGGTACATCGCGCTCAAGATCCAGCCCACGAGCTGCGTTGGGCGCGGAGCCAAGGCGACGCAGAGCAAAAAGACCCAGAGCGTTGGTGACTCCATCAGCAACCACGCCAGGCGACTGCCTATGCCCCAGCCCCAACCCGCGCGCGCATGGCGCCCATAGGGGGCGGCCACGAAGAGCAGCGCCACCAACACCAGGGGCGCCAGCGCTCCCCAGACTACGAGCAACCAAGGGTAGAGCGTGTTGTCGAACATCAGTGACCCGGCAGGGTGTCGATCTTCTGCAGCAAGGTTTCGCGGCTGTAGTCAGCGATGATCAGCGGGTGTTCTTCGGTGGCGCAGACCACCGGACGGGTGCGATGCGCGCGATAGCCTTCGCCTCTGTCCATATCGAACTCTTCTTTTAGCCAGCCACAGACGTAGGTTGTCTCTCCGGGTTCCAAATAATACTCATGCCAGGAGAGGCGCGGAACTCGGCTCTTCTTGCCCGGGGCGTGTTGGGCGTAGAGCTTGTAGGCGGCGCTGGCGATGCTTCCCATGGCTTCGGGCGTGCCACGATATTCGTGGGTGAGGTAGAGGTAGCAGTGGGCGGTGGGGGAGACCTCCACGTGCCCGTCACCGATGATGAGGGCGAAGGGTGAGACACGACGAACGGCGAAGGACGCCTTGACCCGACCAAAGAAGCCCAACTCGCTGAACTGGATGCGGTAGCCGATGAGCGGTACCCCAGAGATGGGGGAGTTGATCAGCTCCCCCGTGGCCGCCGCACGCCCTTGCAGGGCGATGGGCCCAGGCTCAAGGGTGGCGCCCTTGGCGAGGGTCTCGGCAGATACCATCGGTGTGTCCGTGATGCAGCGGCGGATAGTCCGGAGGTCGTGCATGGCTTGTTACCTTTGCACACTTGCGGGGGGTAGGTCTTGGGAGGATTCACGCCCAGCGAGATCTTGCAAAGGGCTTCATTGTGCCCCTCGCGCTCGTGCTTTTACGGCGTTCGGTGATATGATGCGCTACACAACCCAACAAAGGTGAAGTGCGCGATGCGAGCGGGTCGAGGGCTGGTTCTGTTGTGGACGTTGTTATTGGTCGCTGGTGGCAGTGGAGAGCTGTGGGCCGCGCCCAAGGCCAAGGTGGGGTTGGTGCCCATTACCTCCACGGGAAAGAAGGCTAGGCGCGTCGCCAAGAAGCTGACGCGCAAACTGGTGAAGTCCTTGCGACGTGGCCGTGGCAAGGGTTTCGTGGTGGTCAAGCGCCGCGCTGCTGCGTACCTGCGCAAGTGTTTACAGGACAAGGCCTGTCGCCTCCGCGAGAGCCACAAGCTTGGCGTGGACTATTGGTTGACGGGGCACCTGCTCAAGATGGACGGGCGCTATCACATCGATCTGCAGATCGTTGGCAAGAGCGTGGGGGTGATTGGCTCACGATCGGTGGACGGCACTTCTCGCAAGTTGCTCAAGAGCTGCGTGGGCTGCGCGAAAAAACTGGTGGCAGACGCAGCAAAGAAGGGCAGGGCTTTAGCCAGGAAACGACGCGGCGAGCGTGCGCGTAGAGCCGCGGTGGAAAAGCAAGCCCAGCGCATGGACCGCACAGACGAACCGCCGTCGGCGGATGCTCTCACGCTCACTCCCAAGACTCCAGCGAACGATGACCGTGGTTTTCTCTCGAGCGTCTTCGCTGGCCGTTATTGGATGGCCTGGACGGCCACCGGCCTGACCGTGGCCTCCCTCGGTGGCGCCATCACCTTTGGCGTGGTGAGCAGTAGCTCGGCCTCCGACGCAGAGTCGGACACCATCACCCAGGTGGAGGCCTGGAAGCACCAAGATCAAGCACAGCGCAATGCCACCATGGCCAATATCTTCTTTGGTGTTTCAGGGGCCCTTGCCATCGCTTCCGGCGTGCTCTTCTATCTTGAGTATCGTCAGGACATGGGCGAGCGTTCACACGCTCCTGCTCCGAAGACGTCTATGCGACTTCTACCTGGACTGGGAGGGCTCTCCTTGGTGGGTACGTTCTAGCGCAATCGCCTCGCTCTGGCTCAGGTCGACGTTTCCTCCTGGAGGGCGGAGAGGTGCTCGATGGCCGCCTGGACGGACTGCGGGTCGCCGATGAGCGCGAGGTGATCGCCGCGCTCCACGACCGAGTTTCCGTGGGGCACCATCGTCGCTCCGTCGCGCTGCAAAGAGAGCACGAGAGCGTTGCCCGGCAGCTCGAGCCGCCGCAAGGGCAAGCCCACCAGGTCTCGGTTTCTTAAGACAGCCTCGCCGATCTCCACGTCGTCATCCTGGTCCACGAGCACATCGAAGGCTGTGGGGAAGCGCAGCGCGCCCTCGATGGCCACGGCCGTGGCAATGAAGGGCTGGATGACGCGCACCCCTAGCTCCTGAAGTCGCTGGGCGTCGTCCATGGTGTGGGCCATGGCCACTACCAGGGGGATATCGAAGGTCTGCCGCGCCAAGGCGCAGACGCGCTGGCAGCTCTTGGGGTTGGCGTAGAGGGAGACCAAGGCCTCGGCGTTGCGGGCGCCTGCTTCGGCCAGCACAGACTCCTGGTCAGCTTCTCCAACGAGCACTCGCTTGCCGCGTTTTCGTAGTTCTTCCAGGCCGGGTACGTCACGACTGACGAGGGTTGCCTTCTCTCCTGCGTGGTGCAGGCGGCGCATGAGCAGCAGCGAGAGCTGGCTCCCACCCGTGATGATAATCCCGCTGCGATGGGGCCGCTCTTTGGGCTTGCGGTGCAGATGGCTAAAGAACCAGGGCGAGACGGTGCAGGTAACCACTGCAACGAGGATGATCGCGGCGTTGGTGGCTTCATCGACGGCGCCCACTTGAAGGGCAATGGCAGAGGCGGCGATGATCAGAGAGAGGCGTGACGAGAGCAGAAAGCCACCAGCCAACGCTTCGCGCCAGCCAAAGATTCGTTGCAAGAGGAGCGCGGGCAGCAGCTTCACTAAATACGCGACACCTACGAGCAAGGGGACAAGGGCGAGGGCGTGGGTTGAGTGTGAGAGGGCGTCGAGGTTGAACTCGATGCCTACGTTGATGAAGAAGATGGGAATGAAGAAGCCGAAACCGATGGCGTCAAGCTTGACGCGCAAATGCGTTTCTCCGACGTCTGCCATCAAACCCACGACGGCTCCCGCGAGGAAGGCGCCGAGGATCACCTCTGCGCCCAGGGCGTCGGCGAGCACCACCCAGGCCACCATCAGCGCGAGCGCGCCGCGCACACGCAGCTGCGCTGTAGCATGAGAGAGCTCATCCACGAGGCGCTGCAAGATCGGCACAGACGAGAAGCGGTGCGCCATACGGGCCACAAGAGCGAACGCGGCGAGGAGCACGAACACCAAGAGCAGGTCGAGTTCGAGGCCGTGGCTGGAGGCGGCGATCACCGCGGTGAGGAAGAGCAGGGTGAGGAAGTCAGCGACGGTGGCAGCGATGAGCAAATATTGTCCATAGCGCTGGGCGAGGAGGTGATGCTCTTTGAGCACCGGCAGCACGATGCCCAAAGAGGTGGTGGAGAGGATCAGGCCCATGAGCAGGGGGTCGCTGGCCATGCCCCAGAGCTTCAGCGCGAAGGAGCTGCCGATGGCCAGGATCATGGTGCCCGCCAGCATGAGCAACGCGAGGGGGATGGGGCGCATGAAGAAGGCGGGGCGTGGTGCCCGGGGATCTGTGGAGAGCACACGCAGGTCCACCTCGAGACCCGAGAGAAACATCAGGAAGGTGAACCCGAACTCAGCCAGAAACTTGAGAGAGGGGTGCCCTGGGACGAGGTTGAAGCCAGCGTGCCCGATGATCATGCCAGCGAGGATCTCGCCCACGACGATGGGGATATGCGGGATGCGGCTGGCGAGCACGGGGACCAGCGCGGCGAGGGCCGTGACGAGCAATAAGGGGAGGTATGCGCTGTGTTGCTCCATCGCGGTCCTAGGTCTCCATCTCCGTCGTGGCACCGGAGGGCGCTACATCATGAGCGTCATTTTGCCCAGCGCAAGACATTCCCACAAGGTATCGCTTTGTTGGGGCGACGATTGGAGGTGGGGGGGCGAAGGTATCAGGAAGGAGAAACCAAGGAACTTACTGGACGCGTGGGGGTGGGGTCTCTTTGACGGGTTTTTCGTCCTCGGGCAACTTGATGTCCACCACGTTGATGTTGACCTCGACGACCTCACGGCCGGCCATCTTGTTCACGCCGTCGGCGATGGCGGTGCGCAGCTCTGCGGCGACCTTGCGGATATCGATGCCGTAGGAGATCACAACGTCGATGTCGAAGGCAGCCTGTTTGTTGCCAACCTGAGCCTCGATGCCGCGGCGAGGATCGTCGCCGAAGGGGATCAAACGCGATTTCCCCAATGAGGAGATACCGTCGATCTGTCGTGCGGCCATGCCGGCGATGGTGGCGACGACTTCCTCGTTGAGGGTGATTTTGCCGCGAATTCCGTCCGTGCTGTTGTCGATGGTGACATTGGTCTTTTTCTTGTCGGTCATGTTCCTCTCCTAGAACCCGTTTTGAGGTGGATCAGTGATCAGTGATCAGTGGATCAGTGGATCATTCAATGGTTGCGGCCAATACCTCGAGGGCCACTCGAGCGCGGGCCAAATGTTGACGTGCTTTTCCGTAGTCAGTCGTTTCAATGGCTCGGTTGGCCTGACGCACGGCGCCGAGGGCCTGTTGCACTCGCGCTGTTGCTTTCACGCGTGGGCTGGTGGTGGGCTCACGTGCTGTGAGCACCAAGGCTCCACCGCAGAGCAACACGAAGAGCACCAACCCGAGGCCGATGGTTCGTCCCGCCCCTTTCGCTCCGTTTGCTCCTTGCCAGCGTGCCATGCCTTCCTCCCATTCGAGATAATTCCAGACAGATAATTCCAGACAGATAATCAGTGGCGCAATGCGACCAACAACGCGGCTCCGACGCCGACGATAGACAGCCCTAGGGCGCGCGTTCCCGTGAGCCAGCCAAAGGCGCCGATGGAGCCAAGAAAGAGCAAGACGCCGATGGCGACGAGGCCGATGGCGAGCCAGCGGCGGTCCAAAGGCAGAGGCCATGGCTTGCGTTTGGCTTCTTGCCAACCTTTCGCGAAGGTGTGCCGCGTACGGCCAAGCTCCTGGCGTATATTTGTGAGGTTGTGGCGCGCGATGTCTCTGATGCGCTCGGAGGGAGTGCAGCCTTCCGCCGGTAGGAGCAACCAAAGCAGCCCATAGATCAGCAGCCCGAGGCCCCAGGCGAAGCTCGCGACGAGGAAGGCTAGCCGCAGCAGGGTGACATCCATGAGCCACGCGTGGGCCAAGGATGCACAGACGCCGGCCAGCAGACGACCTTCCTCTGGGCGCTCAGGGAGCTGCATCGCGGTGTTCCTCCTCCTCTCAGGCCAGAAGGCGTGAGAGTTCTTCAGCTTCCATTACATGAACGGAGACAGAGACATCCTTGACCTCGACACCCACCAGCTTCTCGACGGTTTCATAGACGCGGCTGCGTGTGTGTTCCCCAGCTTCTTTGATGTTGGCGCCTGGGTGCACGCCCACATCTACTTTGAGACGCACAGGCTCAGTGCCCACGCCGCTCACCTTGACCTTGGCGTTCATCACACCTTTGGTAGAGCGCGCTGCTTGGGCGGCGATGGCGGCGATGCCTCGCGAATCCACCACCACGAACCCTTGCTCATCAGCCGCGAGCAGGTGCACACCCGCTTTGGTGCTGGCTCCTCCCAAGAGGCGTACCAACCATGTGAGGCTGAAGAGGCCAATGGCGGCAGAGAGCCCAGCGATAGAGACACGATCCACCGGTGTGCTCGTGGCCGCGTGGCGGAGCAAAACTCGGCCCGCCTCCCATTCGGCGAATATCTGGCTCGGAGCGAGGGTACCAAGGGCCACTAGCAACGAGAGCGCAGCTGCGACGCCAATGGCAAGCAGCAGCACGGCACCGAGCAGGCGGAGGCCCCCGCTGTTGGAGCTCGTCATGTCCTGTCCTTTCTACGCAAGCGGCTGCTATTCGAGTTGCCGGCGCGAACGGCTCTCGGTCTTGGCCACATGCACGTCTACGACGAAGATATTGACCTCTACCACGCGGCGTCCCGTCATGGACTCCACCGCTAGGATGACGCGCTCACGCATTTCCTCAGCCACATCGCGGATAGGGTGGCCAAAGTCGACGACGATCTCAACGTCTACGGCGGCCTCTTCCATCCCGACTTCGGCGTCGACGCCGTGGTGGCGTCCGAAGCGGGACATGATCTGTCGCAGGTTGGAGCCACCGATCTTGTGCACGCCTGGGACCTCTTCGGCCGCAATGCGTGCGATCACCGACACCACCTCGTCTTCGACATAGGTCTTGCCACGGGTGCGTATGGGCTGCTCGGTTGTCGCCCCTTGGGGGCTTGCCGCTCTGGCTTGGGTTGTTTGGGGATGAGTGCTCTTGGGTTCCATGACCCCCCTCTCCGGTGTCTCTGGTCAACACACAGCCAAAACCCTCGCCGGTGGCCTTGTGTGACCCGGAAAAAAACGAAAAAGTGTTGCGAGACGCTCATGTTATGGCGTTGCGCTGGCGATCACAACCCACCAAGTAACCCTTCTGGGAAAACTAACGTATCAGGGGGACTCGAGGGATGTCTCAAGGAGACCCGAGGGAAGGGAAACGTCGATGGCGTTGGGACACGGTGTAGGGTTGAGACGAGACCACTTTGGACATCTCATGCAAGAGGACGCTGAGGGTGTCGACTTCTTTGAAGTGATCAGTGAGAACTTCTTCGAGGCAGGCGGTCGCCCGTGGGCGGTGCTCGATCGTGTGCGACGTGACCGCCCGGTTGTCTTGCACGGAGTCTCCATGGGGCTTGGTAATCTGGGTGGCGTACCCACAGACTATTTGCGCAAGCTTCGCACGCTGATGGACCGGGTTGAGCCCATGTGGGTCTCGGATCATCTCTGCTGGGGAGGGTATGGTGGTCACCACGCTCATGACCTTCTACCCTTACCTTACACTGAAGAGGCGGTGAGGCACGTAGCCGCCAAGGTAGGGCAGGTGCAAGAGGCGTTGGGGCAGCAGATCCTCATCGAGAACGTCTCGAGCTATGTGGCCTTCCGTGACTCAACCTTGAGTGAAGCCGAGTTTGTCACGGCGGTCGCCGAGGAGGCCGATTGTGGCATCTTGCTCGACGTCAACAACGTGATCGTCAGCGCGTTCAATCACAGCTTCTCGGCAGAGGGCTTTGTCGATGAGATTCCCGCCGCGCGGGTGGGGCAAATTCACGTCGCTGGGCACAGCGATCATGGTGACTATCTCTTCGATAGCCACGTGGGGCCCGTGCCTGCCAACGTTTGGGCGCTCTACGAGCGGGCCATCGCGCGTTGTGGTTCGGTGGCCACCATCGTGGAGTGGGATACGGACGTGCCGCACTTTCGAGAGGTCGTCGCGGAGACAGCACTCTCTCGAGTGGCTGAGGCGCGGGCTCTTGGCGCTGCTTCCGCGCCCTCTCTGGCAGGTGTGGCATGAGCGTGGGCTCCCTTGGCACACTTCAGCGTCGTTTCTGGCAGTTGATCACAACGCCCTCGGGGGTCAGCGCTGGGATCGAAGAGCTGACGAAGCGCGACCCTGGCATGGCACCCCTCTCGAGCTGGATCGCCGCCGATGAAGCCACGGCGCAGGCGCGGCTCGACGTCTATGGCAATATGTACTTCTACCGCTTGCTCAACAGCCTGCAGGGCGACTTCCCAGCGTGTGAGAAGGCCTTGGGCGCAGAGCGCTTCCACAACCTGGTTACAGACTATCTAATCGAGCACCCGCCAGACGATCCCTCTCTACGCTATGTGGGGCGCGATCTTCCTGGCTATCTAGACACGCATGAGGTGGCGCGCGCGCAGCCTTATCTTGGTGACTTGGCGCGCCTGGAGTGGGCGAGGGTGCACGTTTTTGACGCAGAAGACACTGTCTTGCTCACCAAAAAGACCTTGGGCCAGTTGCCTCCCGAACGCTGGTCTGAGCTGCCCTTGAGGCCCACGCCTGCGTTGTGTGTGCTCAAGGTGGATTTCGCTGTGCACGAAGGCTGCCAGCAGAGCGCCACCACCTTGGTGATCTGGCGCAAGGGTTTTTCGGTGCAACATCGCGCCTTGGAAACAGACGAGGCTGTGGCCTTCACGGCCATGGGACATGAGGGCATCGCCTTCGGTCAGTTGTGTGTGCTCCTCGCTGCCGATGCTCTTACCCTTGAGGAGAGCGCGCAGCGCGCGGCGACGCTCTTGGCGCGCTGGGTGGCGGCTGAGATGCTTGCGCTGCCAGAG
>JAFCZD010000647.1 GCA_019314525.1 Deltaproteobacteria bacterium | reverse complement strand
GCAGGCAACTTGAGCAGCTAGCCCCGAACCTGCTCATTCCCGGTCCCGCAGGTAGGCCCGATACAACCGACCCACCTTGGGCAGATGCACGCGCAAGAGCGCCCCCGCCCGGCGTCGCGCCCAGGCGCGCCCAAAGTTGGGTTTCAGAGATTTACGAAGCACGCCCCCGATGGCCGTGAGATTCTTTGCGCGACGCCCGCCAAGAGCCTTCCACACGCGCTCGGCCACATGCGGGCCAGAGTTGTAGCCAATATAGATAAGATACGGGTTGTAATCGAAGCGCTCCCCGAGGCACTCAATGTACGCCCAGCCCGCGCGGATCGCCCGTTCGGGATCGAAGCGTGGGTCCAACACATCACAGGGCAGCTCGCTAGCGACGATGGCGTGGAGCCCGGGCGGCGTGGTCTCAAGGAAACGCTTCGTGGCCCCATGCACCCGGCAGCGGCGGTGAGCGCAATCGCAGCCGCGTAGCTGCGCCGCACCGAAGATCGAGCCGAAGGGCTCGCGCAGCGCTGTGCGGTCACAAAATTGCATCAAGCCGATGCAGCCGCTGCGGCTGATGGCATATTGACGCCCACCAGACTCGACGAAGATGAACGCCATCACCAGCGCGTAGTCACGCTGGGAGGTCGGCTTTCCCTGCCCCACGACCCGCCGCACCAATGAGCGCCAGCGCGTCAGGTGTGGCGACCCAACGTGCATGCTCGTCTCGTAGTCTAGAAAGCTCAGCACATAACGGTCAGCAGGAACACGTGGCGATGGAAGAGCAGCGACGCGCGCGTCCGTCACGGCTCCCGCATCGTGGATCTTGGTTTTTCTGTCGACCTCCTGTGCAGGTGGACCCACCGGTCTCGAGCAGCCGAGCAGCGAGACCAGAATGGATGTGAATGATAATAGACGGGTAAACACGGCCTTGCTCGACATCAAGTGTGTGCATCATACGCCATCGGACGCTCGTTCCGGACCTTGCCGCAAAAAATCACCCTACTGTATACAGCCAGAGCCGCTCCGTGCCATCCTCCCAAGTTATTCGACCGATACCCTTCACGAGGGACGAATTTCGCCCTCGTGACACCGTAGAAGGGATGGTCAACTCAGGCCCGAACCCACCTCATGGGAGGACCCCGATGCGAAGCGTGCTCTTGCTCGCCACCTTGGCACTCACCACCCTGCTCAGCTGCCATGACCCGTTGAACCTCCCTCCCGTGCAAGGGCCGCCCCTCTCCGCGCCCACACGAGGCGAACCCGATCCGAGCGTGCCCCTGCGTGTGCTTTACGTCTCCCCTGAAGGCGAAGCCGGCTCACGCCATATCCAGCTCACGGCCACCTTCAACAAAGCCATCGTGCCCCTCACCCATGTGGAGAAACGCGCCGAGGTGATGCCTCTGCGCCTCGAACCTAGCGTGGAGGGCAGCCAGCGCTGGCTCAGCTCACGCACGGTGACGTTCACGGCGAAAAAGCCCCTTCCAGGCTCGAGCCGCTTCACCGCCGTGCTCGCCGCTGGGCTCAAGGCCCTTGATGGCACAACCCTCGCCGAAGAGAAACGCTGGAGCTTCGTCACTGAGCGTCTCGCCGTCTCTCGGCATGACCTCCCCTACCGGGCGCGCCGCTGGGCCAAGCCCGACCAACGCATCCGGCTAATATTTAACCAACCGGTGGACGCCGAAGAAGCGGCCAAACACGTCTTCTTCTATGCGACGCCAAAGAGTGCTATCAAAACTACCGCCAAGATCGACGCGGCCGATGCAACCCCACTAAAGATCGCCGCTCGCGGACGCCGGGGGTCTTGGGCTCGCAACCACACCCGCCTCGACCCGCGAGTGGTCATCATCTGGCCCACCAAACCCCTGCCCCTCCACGCTCGTATCACCCTGCGTGTAGAGCCCGGCCTCGTGGGCGGAAGCGGCCCTTTGGCGATGAAACGCAAGCACGAGGCGCGCTTCACCACCTACGGCCCTTTCCACGTCAAAAAGCTCACGAACACCACGAACTTTCCGCCTGAAGATAGCGTGCGGCTCTCGTTCACCACGCCTGTGGTGCCACGAAACGCCATGGCGGTGCTGCGCGTCAACGGCAAGCGATTGAAGCAAAAGCGGGTGAGCCACTACCCCTCCAATACCCTCTACCTGCCGCTCTCTTTGCGGCCGCGCAAACGTTACGTCATCACCTTCAACGGCCCCCTGAGGGATCGCTTTGGCCAGGCCCTCAAAGACATCCCCAAGCTCACCTTCACCACAGGCGATTATCCCGCTTACGCCAAGCTCCCAGTAGACTCTGGGGTTCTCGAGGCCCATGGCCCAAAGAACCTGCCCCTGCTCTTTCGCAACACCGAGAGCGCCACGCTCTATCACAAGAGGTTGAACCCCGCGGAGATCGCCACCCTCGCCAACGCACGCGATCCAAGCAAAAACGAACCACGCTACGCCAAACTCTCAGGGATCAAAGCGCGACCCTTGGCGGTCAAGCGGCCACCGAATAAGGGATTCGTCGTACGCGTGCCCCTGCAGCGCTTAGCGGGCAGCGTGGGACACGGCGTGCTGGCGCTGGAGCTGCACAGCACCCTGCGCAACCGTGACCTCGGTAAGAAACCCCGCAAGAAGATCGCCCGCAGCATCGTGCGCATTACCGACCTCGGGGTGATGGCCAAATACTCACCCCACGCCTCTTTGGTGTGGGTCACATCCCTCAAGAGCGGAAAGCCCGTGGCTGGCTGCGATGTCTCCATCTGGCGCCAAGGTGAAGCTGAAGCGCGCTGGCGCGGCAAGACCGACACACACGGCTTGGCCCGAGCGCCCGGCGCCCTCGAGCTCAGCCCCAAGGCCACGGACAAACTCTCTTATGTCTTCATGGCGCAGAAGGGCGACGATCTGAGCTACACCCTCTCCACCACCCAAGCAGGCATCCGCCCCTGGGACTTCAACCTCGACGAAACCTGGGAAGCTGGAGAAGAAGGCTACAAGGGCATGGTCTTCACCGACCGCGGCCTCTACCGCCCAGGCCAAAAGGCCCACCTCAAGGGCATCGTGCGTCGCCTCGACGAAAAGAGGCTGGCGCTGGTGAGCGGCGAGGTCTCGGTCATCGTGCGCGACGCGCGGGGTGAAAACGTCTTGGAGACCAAACGCGAACTCACAGCCTTTGGCACCTTTCACCTCAAGGTTCCTATCCCCGCCGCCGCGCCCCTCGGCCGCTTCAGCGTGAGCGTCAAGCGCGGCAAGACCGCCGTCGCCCAAGGGTCCTTTCGCGTCGAGGAGTACCGCGCCGCCGAGTTCGCCGTAGAGGCCAAACGCGAGCACAAGGCGCTGATCCGTGGCGAGACCATGCGCTGGGATATCTC
>JAFCZD010000646.1 GCA_019314525.1 Deltaproteobacteria bacterium | reverse complement strand
AGGCTCCTCTGCTGGAGGCTCCTCTGCTGGAGGCTCCTCTGCTGGAGGCTCCTCTGCTGGAGGCTCCTCTGCTGGAGGCTCCTCTGCTGGAGGCTCCTCTGCTGGAGGCTCCTCCTCCATGCTTGCGGCCTCCTGCTCTGTCGGCATGTTGACGATGGCTGTGGCGGTCGCCAGGTCTTCCTCAGGGTCTTCCGTCAACGTTGGCGTTTGACAGAGCGGATCTGGCTCGTCGAGTACAGAAGAAGCGACGTCCTCTGGGAGCGGCTCCGTCTCAGTGGGGACATCTCTCGCGTACTCGGCGACTGCCCGCGCCAGCTCAGCATCCTCATCGGACGGGAGCACAACTGGGGTGTCGATATCCGGCTCCACGAAAAATTCCGCGTCGTCACCGTTCTCCGCGGCCCTCAACGCGCTGGGAAGCTCTACCTTGGTCGAGAACTCGTCATCTCCCATGAGTTCATCTTGGGCGAAGAGAGCGGCACCCACGAAGCTCAGCATCATGCCAGGGGTGGGGGCATCGTTATTGCGCCCCTTCTTGCGGGTCTCCACCACATGTGTAACCCGCCCATTGACAGGATCATCCATGCCTCGTCTGTGCAACTGGATGCTCGTGCCCACCGGCAGTGGCTCGTGGGTCTGGAGGAATCCACCCTCCTCCCGCCACTCGAGGGTGGCCTCCATCAACTCGATATTGCGGTAGAGAACCTGAACCTGCGCTTCAATGCTCATGGAAAGAGACTAAAGCCGATGGGCGCGTGGGGGCAACTGGAAAGAGGCGAGATGACGTCAGGGGAAATCTAGAGGGCCATGCAGCGGGTGTCGACACAGGACTTGCCGTCCGTGCAGTCGCTGACTGTCCGGCACTCGGGGTTGGCTTCCTCGGCTGTCATACAGAAACCACCCGTGCCACATACTGGGCCGTCGTCGCAAGCTGCGCAATCATCCACCGTGATACAGACCGTGCGACAGACCCCATTAACACATTGCTCGCTGCCGCCACAGTCCTTGCTCAGGGTGCACTCTAATGCAGCAACAGTATCAGGACGACAAACACGCAGGGTGCGTTCACCCACGGTGATCGTCCCGCTGCAAACATCTCCAAGGGCGTCGCAGCTGCCCGTCGGCGTACAGTCCACATAACAGACCTGATCGACACACGCTTGCCCGCTGCCACAGTCGGAGTCAGCCACGCACTGCTCGGTGGGGAGGAGACAGAGATTTGTTTGGCAGACCTGGGCGCTCCCACAGTCGGCCTTGGTCTGGCAGGTGCTCGTACAGCGACCGTCAACGCAGCTGCGTTCGTCGCCACAATGCACCTGAAATTCACAGGTGAGACCACCACCACAGTCCCCCTCGCAGCTGCCGCAAAGGGCATCTACGCAGAGACCATCGCTCCCGCACTCGCCGGTGCTGGTGCAGCTCTTGGGGGGTGGGGTCCCCGGCACACAGCTGCCACGCTCGTCACAGACAAAACCCTCACCGAGCTTTGCGGCGCAATCATCATGGGCCACACAGAGTTCGCTGTCCTTGCAGGCACCATCATTGCAGTAGGCGCCAGAACCACAGGACTCATTGCTCGCGCAGGGTGTGCGGCCCACGGTGCAAGACCCCTCGATGCATACATAACCCGTCCCACATTCGGCGGTCAGACGGCACGTTGTTGGACCCACGGGGCCGGCGTCTGGCGTGACCAAACCACCGTCATCCCCGGGGACTCCGGCTTCGTCATAGGGGCACGGTTCACCATAGGAGCACCAATCGCGCTGATCGGGAAAGGTGCAGCCCTCTGCGGTGCAGCGATAACAGCCAGTGTCATCGCAGAAGTACCACCAATCCCTCTCATCGTCGGGCCCAAACATGGTGTGACAGCCCGAAAATGCGATGGCAGCAACGAAGGCAACGATCAGGGTCGTGATAGATCTCTTCATGGGCATACTCCCTCTGGGTGCGTTAACAGCAAAGCCCATGCCGTTTCGCGGCGAAGAACGGAATCGCACGATTTCCACATGTTGCGCATCTGTCGCTGCCAAACCATGGTAAAACGTGACCATCGGTTCACAACACCCCTGGCGCCGGCGTTCACAGCGAGCAGCGAGCTCTAGAGTTCGTCATAGTCAACCACCGCGCGCACGGTCTCACGCAGATTGTACCGAGAGCGGTAGCCCAGGACCCGGGCGGCACGCGCGCTGTCCACCATGCCCACGAAGCGCAAGTGCTCGATTTCAGGGGAAGAAAAGCGGCTCAAACCAACCTTGTGCAACAAGCTGACGCCGGCCTTCAGCGCTCCATAGGGCACGCGAATTGGGCGCTTGCCCAGCTCGCCCAGGAGAACACTGAGGGGCAGCTCGCCAGGGCCTGCGATATTGAAGACCCCATGCACACCCTCACCCAACGCACGCATCACCGCCTGGACCACATCCAATTCATGCACCACCTGGATCATCGGGTCGAAACCAATGGGCACGGGGGGGTGGCGCAGGCGCAAAAAATTGGACGGGGGGTTGTGCAAGCCACCAAGGATATGCACGGGTCGCAAGACCACGGCATCAGTCTGGCTATGCCTCGCCTGCCAAAAATACGAGGTCGCCTGCATGTCGGCTGTCACCAGCTCTTGCAAGGCCGAGAAGCCAACCGCCCCCATCAAAGGTGCGTCTTCCTTCAGAAACTGGTGATTGTCCGGGCGGGGGCCATAGACCTCCGCCGAGGAGAGCACGATCACCTTCTCCACCCCATAGCGCTCGCAATAGTCCAACAGGCGGGCTGTGCCCATCACGTTGAAGCTGCGCTGCTCAGCCGTCCGGGCCTGATGATAAAGGGCAATGTGAATCAACGCCTTGACGTCGTGGCGGAAGACGTCGCGAGCCTTGCGGGAGCGAATATCCGCCGCGAGATGCACCACATCCTTGGGCAGGTGTGCCACAGGGCGCCGGTCGATGCCGACGACCTCCCCCTCACCAAGACGATGTAGATGGCGCGCCACGAGACGACCGAGGCGGCTGGCGATACCCGTGACCACGATACGCGAACTCATGAGGGTCAGCCTAGACCTTCACGGCGCAAGTCGCGAATCAAAAGAAACGAGAGATAACGGCAGAGAAATGCCATCTAGAAGAAGATCGACCGCCGCTCCTTCAAGCCCTGGCGCAGCATTGAATCGATGCTCAAGCGCACCTGTCGCGCCAGCTCAGCGATATGCTCGTCATCGTCATCTGGATCGCCAGCGAAGCAGCGTGGCTCTCCGAAATAGATCCGATAACGTGTGGGCAAAGGAAGGATCGGGAAAAAGGGAGGGATCGGCATCACCGGGAAGGCCGGCGCCCCCAGGAGCTTGGCCAAAG
>JAFCZD010000645.1 GCA_019314525.1 Deltaproteobacteria bacterium | reverse complement strand
TCGTGGCGGCGCACCCCATCCCCCAGGTCCTGCGTAACATCAATGCCTTCACGCTCGGAGCCAAGTCCGTCAACCCCGATGCGGTCGTGCATGTAGTCTGGACCAATAAATGGTATGACCCCGCCACCGAAGCAGAGGCGGCTAAGGGATTGATCGACCTAGGGGCTGACGTACTCACGATGCACCAGGACAGCCCCCTCACGGTCGTCCAGACCGCCGAGAAGCATGGCATCTACTCTGTTGGCTACCACGCCGACCTCCACAACTTCGCACCCAAGGGCTGGCTCACCGGCGCCATGTGGGACTGGGGCGACCTCTACCTGAAGATCGGTCGCTCCGTCGCCAAAGGCACGTGGAAGACTGAGCAGTATCGGGCCGGTATGGAAAGCGGCGTCGTGAAGATCGCCCCCTTTGGCCCAGCCGTACCGTTCGAGGTCCAGAAGGAGGCCTTGGACCTGCAGAAGCAAATCGCGGGCGGCAGCTTCGTCGTGTTCCAAGGTCCGGTGTCCGATCGCGACGGAAACGAGCGCCTCAAAGTCGGCATTAAGCCGGACTTCGACTGGATGGAGAAGATGGACTGGTTCGTTGCCGGCGTGCAGGGTTCGATCCCGAAGAAGAACTAGCTTTGCCATCAAGGAAGCAGCATGTCTAGATCAGCCCCATCAAGTGAAATTGCAGGCCCGGTCATCGAACTGCTTGATCGCCTCTACCACGCTCGTGTCGGCCTGATGGCGCTTCATGCCGATACCAAAGGCGACAGTGTCGCGCGTGCCCAAGCCGTTCTCGACGGCAAAGACGGAGGTCTCTTTGAGGAGATCCAACGAGCCCTCGGTCTGCTGCAATCCGTCATTCTTTACGGGATTCCGGCAGGAGATGCGAACCGCGAGCTGTACGAGCTACAGCACGTCGAAACCAGCCTAGATCTTCGCACCCCTTGGCTTCGAGTCTGCGAGCAAGAATCAACATGGCAGCAAGACCCGGGGGCACGTCAACATACGATGACTCGCGTTTTCAAGCAGTTTCGTGACGATCCGAACTCCGGCGTACGTGAATTTGTCGACCTTCTGCTGCTAGATCGAGCGCGTCTTTCACGCTACGAGGATCGCCTCAACTTCGTCCTTGTGCCAGATGCGGAGCAGAGCTTCTTCTCGCTCCTGTGGGTGCTCCTTGAGGCATCAGCAGATGCAGATCCCACTGCGCCTGACGCGTGGATCGAAGGGTCCAGTGGATCGGAGCTTCGGAGTGTATTCTGCCACGTTGAATTCGACGGACCGCCTTCAGGGTTGCGCAAAGGACATACACGAACTCTTCCGCAAGCCCAGTGGATAGATCACTATTGGAAGCGGGCCAGCTTCCAGGCTGCGGCCGAAGCACTTGGCTTCGTCAACCAGGCGGGACACGCTACTGAACGCCTTCGTCGCCTAGCGCGCTGGGTCAACCTAAAAAAACGTCACCCCTCTCTCCATTCGGTGAGCCTCCGTTCGGCTGCCCACGGAGATACGAATCTCGCTGTGTGTTTGGATGCGCTGGTCGAGGCAGCCCCGCTACGCGATGACGTTTCTGGGTTGAAGAACCTGGCGAATTGGCTTTTACAAAGACTTCACCCCTCGACTACCCACTTGACTCCCCATCGCGGCCGCGAAATGCCGCTCAACGGCGACGCTCTGACAAACCCGGGTGTCGTTCGCTTCAATCTCCCAGGTGAGTACTTGCTCAGGCGCGAGGAGTCGATCGACCGCACCTTCTTCGCTACTCCGCTGAATGAAGTCTTCATAGAACACCAGGACCGTGCCCACACGACGGCGTTTGCCCTCGGAACACTTGTCAACATCGACGAGCAAGAAGACGAAAAGACAACGTTTCGCTTCAAGGCGCTGCGGCAGTTGCTCGGCGCCATTGCTGACTTTGGCCTTGCCGAAAGGCTTAGCCTCGAAGCGACAAGGCTAGAACGCGGGAAGCAAGAACGGCTCCGCCTAGGTTGGCTACGGCACCAGGTGTTCACATCAATGAAGCGGCTGCAGGACGGAATTGAGCACGTAAAGCCTCTCATTGACCAGCAGGGCGACCAAGCCGGTTATCGATACCTGTGGGACCAGTACTGCAGTGTCCACACGCTGCTCGAGTACTTCACAGGCAAGCCACGCGGGTCGAAGTGGCCACGTCAGCCTCACGAGATGCTAGCAACGCTTGAGTCGTGGAGCGGGGCGCGGACTGGCCGACAGTTCACCGTGGAGTGTTCGGGACCGAACCCGCAGGTATCCGAGGAGGACGCGCTGTTCTGGTATATCGTGCTGGTAAATCTCGTGCACAACGCGGTCAAGTTTGCCGGGCGTGGCGGCACCGTCGTACTGCGCTGCTATCCGAGCGGCAGTGATGATAGCGAAGAGTGGGTCACCGTCACCGTGGAGAATAGTGGTGAGATGATGTCGCAGGCGTTCCGTGATTACCTCGAAGGGAGGTGTGAGGACACCCCAACGAAACGAGATCCGCCTCAAGAGGGACTCCAAACCGTGAAGCACGCCCTCCAGGAGGCAGCGCTGCCGCTGCCCGAAGTAGAAGCTCCAATCGTGGGGCTCAACAGTGGCACGAAGATCATGGTCAAATTCCCTCTCCGCTCCAAGAACGAAAGGGGGCCTCATGTCTGAACACAAAACCGTTCTGCTGGTCGAAGACGACGTGCAGGTCCTCGCAGGGCTTAAAGAGCAGTTCGAGCGAGCCGGCTGGACAGTTGTGGACTATGAGCGTTCGGCGACGGTGAAAGAAGAAAGCGCCAACTGGCTCCCTGATGTATCCGTGGCGGTACTGGACTATCTCCTAAGTGAGACAGACCCTTCTAACAAGGAAGACAACGGGCTGAAACTTGGCCTGTGGATCAAAGACCTGTCACTTGGCCGAGTGTCTGTCGCGCTCATAACTGCATACGGCGATGAGGAACTGGCTGCCAGAGCGATCAAGAGCGGTCTAGACGACTATTGGCCCAAGGGCATATCGAGCACCGAGATGCTCAAAGGATGCAATGTCCTGCATAGTCTATCGGAATCCCGTCGTGGAGAGGCAGAGTCACAACGGCGGGCGGACGCGTCACAACGGCGGGCGGACGCGTCACAACGGCAGCTCGAAGAACGGGATATACCTAATCTAGGCAGCACTCCCGTTTCCATGCTGGACGCAGGAATGCGGCGAACGATTGCCAACATCGAGTTGCATATCGCTCAATCTCTTATGCCCGTGCTCATCGTAGGGGACACAGGGACAGGCAAGGAGGCGGGATGGAGCTCGTCGACGATGCGCATCGCCTATTCGGGCATCAAGATCTTCTACACGGCCACGTTGCCGATGGAGTGGGAGACG
>JAFCZD010000166.1 GCA_019314525.1 Deltaproteobacteria bacterium | reverse complement strand
CTTCTGGGGCAGCTTCTTCTGGGGCAGCTTCTTCTGGGGCAGCTTCTTCTGGGGCAGCTTCTTCTGGGGCAGCTTCTCTTCTTGCAGAGTGGCTTTGACACTGAGAGCGGCTTGCAGCAGGTCAACATCGCCTTCAGTCAAGTGTCGTGGGGTCTGCAGCGACATGCCAAGGGCCCCAGTCTTCGCCCTAATCCCTTTCCCTGTATCAAAGCGAAAGTCCGGGATTAGCGATGTGATATCGGTGATGGGCGCAGGGTTTGGGCTGCTTGCCCAATGGTCTGCCTCATGTCTTGGCTCGAGGAGTACGGCGACCAACCATAGTTCGTCTCCGGGCCGAACGGTGACCATGAACAGCGTTCCACCCTCCTTGAGTGTCTCCAGGCGTTTGTTGTTGCTGTCGTAACGATCGACGGGTAGCACGTCGCCCGTGGTGGCCAGGTGGCCATTGTCAAGTCGCGCTTGTCGCTCGAATATCTTCTTGCTGACGATAGCGAGGACGCTTGCCATGTGCTTTCCAATCTTGAATCTTGGCGTCGGAAGTCGGCCAAGAGGATAGGACGTATCTGGCAGAATTGGTATGCGGAGGGGCCTTCGAGTTCAGGGATCACGGTCTGCGACCGCAGCGCACGAGCACCTGGCGAGCTTCAGCGCCCGCTTCGCTCCAGGCGGTGCAGAGCACGTCATCTCTGGCGATCATCGTCCCATCGCCAGAGAAGGCGTCGCTACGAGAGATTCCTCCTTTGCCCGAGAGCAGCGGTGTCCAGACGTTTGCAACCAACCGATAGCGGTAGAGGTTGGTGCTGCCCTCTTCCCGCTCATTCCAGCCAAGAATCGGTAGCCCCTGAGAGTCTAGAACCATGGAGAGACCTGCAGAGGCGCCCCGCACTCCAACGGGCGCCAGGGTGGCCCCAGAGGCTGTTTCTATCCATGTGCTTCCGTCGAAGGTCAGCACAAGGGGTGTTGCTGTGGCGTTCTCCATGATGACGAGTACTGGGCTGCCATTGTCAGTCACAGCCAGCGATATCTGACTCCCGGTCCTCTCCATGGTGGTCACAGGTGGGCTCCCGATGTCCTGCCAGTTCGTGCCATCGAAGCGCTGAACCACGGTCTTCTGGCCAGTGGTGCCCTGAGGCGCAGTCCACGCCAGATAGAACACTCCAGAGTTCGCTTTGGCCAGTTTGACCTGGTAGCTGTCGACGTCTGGTGAGAGGCCCGGCAGAGAGGCTGACCCGGCGCCAACCTCTGCCCACGCCGTGCCATGAAAGCGCGTCATCAGCAGGTGGCTACTCCAGAAGGGGGGTGTCATGAGCATGCGGCCGCAGTTCCAGGCTAGGACGGGGTGCTGGTTGTCATCCAGCAGCATCTGCAAATCGTCGCAGTGGAGGTTGGACTCCGTGCTCTGAAAGGCCACAGTGCTTTCACCGACGATAGGTGACCAATGGGAACCATCGAAGCGGGCGACATGGACTTCAGTCTTGCTACCATCCGCGCTCATCGCGATCCACGCCACCAGCGGTCGGTCGAAAGAGTCGAGCGCGAGTTGGGGCTGTGCGAGCGCCCTCCCGCTCCCAGAGAGCCCTTCGCCTTCCGCCGATTGTCCCAGGGGAACCCATTGACTGCCATCATAACGTTTGAAGTAGATATGGAAGCCGGTGTCAGACGTCTCCTGCCAGGCGAGCACCGGGCGTAACGCTGCGTCGATAGCCAGAACGGGGAGTGAGGAGTCGGAGGCGGACGCGGATACACCACGCCCGGAAGCGTTTGCCGTACCAATCTCCCGCCAGGCGCCTGCCTCCAATCGCTTGCCATAGATCTCGTTGATCCCCGCGCCCCGCTGGGACCAAACAACCAGCGGCATGCCCGTAGGTCCCGTGGCCATCGCCGGTGACAATGCTCGCCCCACCTGCATCAGCGGCGGTAAGCGTCGCCAGGTGCTTGCGGCGAATTGTGCCACCATGATCTCCTGTCCATTCACAGGTCGTTCTTCCCAGGCGACTGTCGGTTGCCCTAGGCCGTCCACCACCACGCAGGGACTCAGCGACCAGTCTTCAGTCTGAGAGATACCTCCCCCTTGGGCAGATCCAGCTCCGATCGATTCCCAGGCGGAGCCGTTGAAGCGTTTGATGAAGATCTCCCAATTTTCTGGACTTCCATCCAACCATGCAATGATCGGTCGCTGCTGCTCGTCCAAGGTCATCGAGATGCTGTATGAGGAGGTGGAGGGTGTTTGGGAGACCCCACCGCCAGATCCTGCACCCAGCCCCAGCTCTGTCCATTCTCCATTTGTGAAGTGCTTGGCATAGATCTCCGAAAACCCACTGGAAGGCCCACCCGCATAAGCCAAGATGGGCTCACCTGACGCGGTAAGTACGATGCGTGGGTCAGTGCAGATTCCTGCAAGGTTGGAGACGCCTCCACCAGAGGCCGAATTCGTCCCCATCTCAACCCAGGCGCTGCCATCGAAGCGCTTGAGATAAATCTCCATGTCACCTGTTGGCGTGCCTAACTCCGAATAGGCGAGGATCGGTTGGTTGCTTAGGTCTAGAGCGACAGAGACGCCATTTTTCGGTTCAGGTTGCTGCGTGATCGCGCTCGAATCACCATCGACCCACGCCCCTGCGTGCAGGCGCCACACGCCCAATCGGTATCCGCCGTCACCCTCGATATTGGACCAGGCGACGAGGGGCGCCCCGCCGTGATCGAGGGTGAACGAGGTGCGCCTCGCGGTACCACTTTCAGGCCCTGGTCCTGGTTGTGGCCCCACGTCTGTCCAGACGTCCCCCTCAAGGCGCCTGATGGAAAAGTTGTACTTCCCAGCAGTGGATTTCCAGGAGCCAACCAAGGGTCTACCGAGGAGATCGAAGGCGAGGTGGGGGGAGCCAGCTACACCCAAGCTACCAGCCCTCGTAATGCCCCCGCCTGAGGCAGAACCGAAGTGGGCCCAGCCGGGCCACGCGACGATCTCTGAGTTGCCCGTTGAGTAGACGTCTGGTACCGCGCAGTGGTTGGGCCTCCCATCAACGCCGCACAGCTGGGGCTCAGAGCAACTCCCACAGTTTAGCAGGTACCCACAGCCATCGTCTGTGTCTCCACAATCAAAGCCCAGGATCAGGCAGGTCGTGGGTACACACCCCTGCATCGCGTCGCGCTGAGCGATGGCGTCCATGGGGCCGTCCCTCAGCACAGCGTCGATCACCGCGCCGTCAGCTTCAGGGCCACCAGCCGGGGAGAAACCAAAGCGCGCACAGCTGGGCAGCACCACGACAAGCACGACCAAGAATATCCATTTGCTGCGCGATACAAACGCTGGACTGACCTCATTGGCTGCTGTCACCCTTTGAGTATAGGACGGCCCACCATGAAGTGAGAAGAGTCGCTTGTACTTGAAGGGTATTTGGGGCCCATCCACCATGAAGCGAGAAGAGCCTGAGGAGTGTTTGAGGAATCGGGGCGAGGTGATTTGAACACCCGACCTTTCGGTCCCGAACCGAACGCGCTACCAGGCTGCGCTACGCCCCGAAAATATCAACGAACTTCTAGCTTGCACTCCAGAGGCTGTCAAGGAACCCCGTTTTGGTGTTTGAGCCACGCGAACGCGGGAGTCCTTCCTTTCGGCGGGAGTCGTGACCGCCAGATCCGAGGCCTGTGGATCTGAGTCGGTTACCCGCTACAACCGGTCGCGCACCCGCGACCTGCCGCTACCGACCTACCGATTGCCTAATCCCTGCCTGGAAGGGTATCGTCCTGGGTTATGAGTGACGGAATCCCTGTGAGCAGTGAAACGGTCTTCGTGGGGCGCAGACAGGAACTCGCGCAGCTCGAAGAAGAGTTGGACAACGCCATCGCCAAGGAGCTGCCCACCACCACCCTTGTGGTTGGGGAGCAGGGCACAGGCAAGACGCATCTTGTTCGTCATTTCTGCAGTGCATTTGCAACCCCTCGGGCGCGCGTCCT
The DNA here is from genome assembly GCA_019314525.1 of Deltaproteobacteria bacterium. GTDB lineage: Bacteria > Myxococcota_A > Polyangia > JAFCZD01. Next base: position 6,282 of record JAFCZD010000166.1, on the reverse strand, counting down.
GAGGGCGGTGGCGCGACCGGACGATGGCGAGTATGGGGTCTTTCGTCGCCTTTTGGCGCGGCGCTTTGGCAGCGAGGGCAAGTCGGAGGACCTGCTGGAGAGGCTGAGGAGCGAAGTGGAGGAGGTGATGGGCGATCGCCGAATCGCCGAAATCATCCACTTCCTCGGCGTCTTCGTGGATGTGGAGGTTCGAGGTAGCCCCCTCATTCAGACCCTCGAAGACCGACCCGTCGAGCACGACTTGCTGGCGCGCACCGTGTTGCGTCGTTTCCTCGAGCTCGACGCCAAGCGCCAGCCTTTGGTCTTGGTGGTGGACGATCTGCACCACGCCGATGACTGCTCGTTGCGGCTCTTTGGTGAGCTTGTGTGTGGGGTGACGTCTGGGGCGCTGCAGGTGATCGGCGTGGGACGCCCCGAGTTGCTCACAAAGCATCAATGGGTACGAGAGGAGCAAGAGCGGGGGCATCTGCTCGAGATCGGGAGCTTGCACATTGATGACGTTAAGGCGTTGATCAACGCCTGGTCTGGTGGAGGGGCGTCCATCTCTGTGGGGGTCGCTGAGCGCGCTTGCGAGATCACCGGGGGCAACCCTCTCTTCTTGCGCGGGCTGGTGTCTGCGTGGATTAGCAGCAAAGTGATCGACGCCAGCGAGCGTGTGTGGGTTATCGACGAAGAACGGGCCCTTGGCGCTGAGGTTCCCTTGTCCATGGAGGAGGCTGTAGGGGCGCGCATGGGCATGCTCGATCCCGCTGAGCGTGCGCTCTTGGAGCGGGCAGCCGTGGTCGGTCCTGTCTTCTGGCCAGGGTGTCTGATCACCCTCACGCGCCTCGAGCAGTCCGTGGAAGATCGCGCTCGCGTCTGGACTCAAGACACGGCTGAAGCTGAGGTTGCCGAGCTCTTGGTCGCGCTGACGAAGCGCGGTGTGCTGGAGCAGATGGACAGCTCCACGGTGCCCAGTGAGATGGAATATGGCTTCGGTCACGAGCTGGAGCGGGAGTTCTTCACGGCTCGTTTGGATGAACGGCGCCGTGAGCGATATCACCTCGTCGTTGGGCAGTGGCTCGAGGAGCGTATCAAGAGCCGCGAGGAAGGGTTGCTCGTGCTGCTGGCGCGGCATTATGAGAAGGGAGGCGAGCGACGACGCGCAGGACATTTCTTCCTCAACGCTGGCGACCAAGCGCGGGCCCGCTTTGCGAACCATCAGGCGGTGGCATTTTATGAGCGAGGATTATCCCTGCTTGGCATTGGCGACCTCTTGGTGCAGCTCAACGCTCTGCACAATCTTGGCGACGTGTCAGTGATCCTGGGGCAGTATTCAGCTGCGCAAGCGCACTTCGCCAAGATGCTGGAGCTCAGCTGGTTGCTCGATAAGAGGGCCAAGGGTGGGGCGGCGCATCGGCGCCTGGGGCGACTGCACCGGATCCTTGGTGTCTACGAGAGCGCTACAGTGCACTTGAAGATGGCGCTGCGGCTCTTTCAGCAGGCCGAGGACAAACGGGGAGTGGCTGCCACCCTCGACGATCTGGGCCAGGTGCTCACTGACGCGGGGAATTATCAGGAAGCTGTCGCCTACCATGAAAAGGCGCTGAGCCTGAAGCGGGAGATTGGAGACGCGCGCTCCATCGCTGTTTCACTGCATAACTTGGGCGTCGCTCGGCAGGAGCGGGGGAGCTTGGACGCCGCCGGTGAGTCTTTTCAATCGGCCCTTGAGATGCGCCGTGACGTTGGGGATAGGCTCGGGGTCGCTGACACCCTCGACCGTTTGGGCATGGTGGCTCGCACGCGGAGTGAATACAACACGGCGATTGAGCTCTGGAAGGAAGCATTGCTGGAGGTCCGACAGGTGGGGGATCACTCCTTGGGCGCCCGCATCATGCTGCGGGTGGGTGAGGCTCGCCTCCAATTGGGTGATGTGGAGCAGGCGTCAGCCGAGATCAAGCAGGCTGCGGCGCTGGCCCGGGAGCGCGGCGACCAGATCCTCCGCGCCGAAACTCTGCGGGTGTTGGCGCTGCTCGAGTTGGAGCGAGGTGACGTCGCTGCAGCCTCACGGCGTGCCCGGGCCGCGCAGAAGGTCGTGGAGGGGCTTCGCTTGCGTCCTCAAAGGGCGCTCGTGCTGAGGTCCTTGGCGGAGACGCTTGGGGCCCGAGAGCTCAATGAGAGCCAACGTGCGCAGGTGCAGGCATTCTTCGAGCAGTCAAAGGCCATCTTTGAGGAGATTGGCAATAAGTTGGAGTTGGCGCGGACATGCGCAGCCTTCGCCGATTTCAGCGAAAAAGGTGGAGACCTGGTAGCCGCCAAGGCGCTGCGTGCACGAGGGGAGACGCTGCTGCGTGATGCGGGGGTCACGAGCGCTGAGGACGAGGAGGAGTGATCGACCCTGGATCCATCGACCCAGGTCGGGTTCCGGCCCATGTCGTCTCGATCTGCCGTGATCTGCAAGCTCAGGGCTTCGAGGCTTTCGCGGTGGGAGGTGCGGTAAGAGACTTGCTCCTGGGGCGGGAAGTCTCCGATTGGGATGTTGCGACCAACGCGCGCCCAGAAGAGGTTCAGCGGGTCTTGGGGCGCTGCATTCCAACGGGCATCAAGCACGGCACAGTGACCGTGCTGCGCGACGATGACGCGGTGGAGGTGACGACCTATCGCGGAGAGGGCGCCTACTCTGATGGGCGACACCCTGATGGCGTCGAGTTTCTCGATGAGCTCCTCGCTGACCTGCAGCGGCGAGATTTCACCATCAACGCCATGGCCTTTGACCCGGTGTGCGGGGAGCTGCGCGATCCCCTCGAGGGGAGAGCTGACCTTGACGCACGTGTTATCCGAGCCGTGGGCCAGCCCCTCGATCGCATGCGAGAAGATGGCCTCCGAACCATGCGCGCTGTGCGCTTTGCCACGGTGCTGGAGTTCCAGATCGAGGACGAAACGCGTCACGCGATCTCACACGCGCTTGACGTCTTTTTGCAGGTTTCAGGCGAGAGGGTCCGTGACGAGCTGCTCAAAATGCTCCGCGCACGGCGTCCCTCGTGTGGCGTTGAGTTGATGCGTGAGACAGGGCTGCTCGACCTCGTCTTGCCCGAGTTGGTCGAAAACGTCGGCCTCAGCCAGAACGAACATCATCAAGAGGATGTCTACCAACACAGCCTGCGCGTGTGTGATGCGGTGCAGGGGGACGCCATCATGCGGCTCACTGGATTGCTGCATGACATTGGTAAAGTGCGGATGGTGGTGGCAGACCCGCCTGGCCGGTCGGGACCGACGTTTCACGGTCACGAGGGAGCAGGCGCCGCCATGTGCGTTGAGATTGCAGCTCGGCTCAAGCTCTCCAACGAGCAGACCCAGCGCATGGAGCATCTCGTTGCTCATCACCTCTTTGCCTTGCAGCCGCCGACCACCAAGGCGGGCGTGCGCCGGCTGATTAAGCGGGTCGACGAACGCTGGCTGGACGACCTCTTCGAGCTGCGTAGAGCAGATGTGACCGGTCGCCCGGGGGAAGAAGAGGCCCTCGATGCATTGCGCGACCTGCGCGAGCGCATCAACGAGACCCTCGCCTTTGGTGACCCGCTGGACATCAAGGCGCTGGCGATCGGCGGCGCGGATTTGATGGGCCACACCAAACGCGACGCGGGTCCCTGGGTGGGGCGCGTGCTGCGGGGTCTATTGGACCGTGTTTTGGAGGAGCCCTCGATGAATACGCGGGAGGCGTTGCTACCCCTCGTTGACGAGCTGCTGAAGATGGAGGAGGGCGGTTGAGCTGAGGGGCCATGCTCATGCTATGCTGAGTGCAATGCTGCGTGTCGCATTCAGTTCCGCCATCATTATTGCCATGGCCGCTTGTGGAGGTGAGGAATCCTCCAGCGAGTGCGGCAACTGCCCTGGGTGTTGCCAGAACAGCGTCTGCGTGTTGCAGACGAGCGAGCTTGCGTGCGGTCGGCTGGGGGCGCTTTGTGCCATTTGTGCACCGGGAACGCTTTGCCAACAAGGGCAGTGCGTTCCCGCGAGCGCAGACATTTGTTCACAGAGTTGCATCGAGGGCTGCTGTTTTGGTGACACTTGCCAAAACGGCACCTGGGATGCGGCATGTGGAAGGGGTGGCTCACCCTGCACCAATTGCACTCAGCTCGGACAGCAATGCGACTCCACCACTCGGACCTGCGGCGTATCGACTTCATGTGGCCCAACAACCTGCATGGGGTGTTGCGATCCGGGCGGTCGGTGTGTCGACGTGCCTCACGAGGGGGCTTGCGGCAGGGGTGGTGGAGCTTGCGTCATCTGCCCTGCCGATGCCAGTTGTGTGCAAGGAAGCTGTGAAGGGGGAACCCCTAGCTGTTCGGCCAGCACTTGTTCAGGTTGTTGTAGCTCGCTTGGGGTTTGCATCAAAGACCTGAGCAACACGAGCTGTGGCGTGGGAGGGGCTGCTTGCGTGGATTGCAGCGCAATGACGCAAATGTGTGAACAGGGACAGTGTGTTGCTTTTGTGGGGCAGTGGTCGGTATGGCTGGTCAAAGGGCAGGTTGATTCCACCACATCAAGCGGCGAGGCGTGGGACCTCTACAACCCTTTTGCAGGGGAAGCGCCCGATCCCTACGTTGCCATTGGGATTCTTGGCGAGACCTTCATCGACGGCACGAGTGAGACTGTTGATGACACAACGAGCCCGTTGTGGAACGAAAACTTGGGGGACTATACCGCCGCTGAGTTCGTTCAGGGTATCTTGTTCAATGTGCGCGATACCGATGGCGGAGGGCTCTTCAACTTAATGGGAAGGTGTACCCTCAGAGGCGTTGTGCAGGCTGGAACGTGGATGCTGATGCGAAGCACAGGGGATTGTGTGGGGGCTGTGGAGTTTCTCGAGATCCGGTTGGTCGAGCGATAAAGCACAGGGCGGCTGGAGCGCGGAATCAAGGTGAACTGAATTGAAGACGGACTGAATCAAGGCAGACTGGACAGGCGCAGAATACGCCTCGGCCCACTTAGATAGACACCGGTGGGGCTGCCATCCCAGATCGCGTTCAAGGAGGCATAGAGGCCGCGGGGCGGCAGATCGGCTAACTCTTTCCAGGATCCTCCTTCATAGCGGAAGACCAGGCTGTGTTCGGTGGTGCGGTCGACACCGAGGGCGATGACTCCCGTGGAGAGGGACCCTCCTACGGCAAGGCCCCTCAGTTTGGGCAGCCCCGCGTCTGTCCAGGACACGCCGTCAAAGTGATAGAGGGATCCGTCGGCGACGGCATAGACATCCTGCTCACTGAGGCCCCAGAGCCCCGTTACAGGCCCTTGGGCGCTCGTGGGCAAACGCTCCAAGGCGCAAGCCGTTCCGTTGCATCGCAGGAGGGCAGGCTGTGAGTAGATGGCCACGCCGCTGCTTTGTAGGGCTCCGTCTTCGGCCTTGGCACCTCCGACAAAAAGCGTGTCGACGCCCGTTCCCCAGCTCACGTCCAAACTCATGTAGTTTTCCGCTGGGATCGGCGTGCCATAGGAAAAAGCGCGCTCACTGTGAAAGAGAGTCTTCCATTGGCCACCCTCTCGACGAAATACGGTTTGGCGTCCCACGGCAAAGACGACATTTTCAGAGAGGCCATAGACTATGTGGGCTAGGTGAGTGTCTGGAAGCTTTTCGGCGACCCACTTGATGCCGTCATAGTGATGGACCTCGTCCAGCCCCTGATAGCCACCGGTGGCATAGACGTTCTTGGAGGACGAGCCCCAGATGCTTTCAAAACGGGCGTTTGGAACGTGGTACACCACAGACCATGTGTTGCCATCAAAATGGGAGATCTCGTCATTGCCCGCCGCAGCAAAAATATCGCTTTCACCACTGGCCCACAGTGCCCCGGGATTAGAGTTATCTCGTTTGTGTGGGGGCAGAAGATTAGGGCCGACAGACCATCTTCCATTGTTCCTCCGCAAGACCGTGCCAGCGGAGTCGAGCGCGACGACGACGTCTTGCGTGAGCCCGATGAGCGATGTGATCTCAGCGGTGGTGATGGGGCCGGGCAGGAATGAATCCCAACTGAGGCCGTCGTAGCGACGCACGTTGCCATCAAGATCGAGCGCTATCAGTTGACCGTCTTCGGTGGGCCAGGCCTGGGCGATATTGGCGCTCTTGGGGCCGATGATGAGGCATCCCTTGCTGCCAAATTGCGGTTGTTCGGTGGGATTCAACTGATTCTTGATAGTCCACACAAAGCCGTCCCAATGACCGACACTCTCATTGCCGCCACCAACCCAAAGGTCTGACGGGCTCATCCCCCACACACGGTAGCCGCTGTAGTAGCAGGACAGATC
>JAFCZD010000165.1 GCA_019314525.1 Deltaproteobacteria bacterium | reverse complement strand
TAAATAGGCCAGCGAGAGCGCCTCACCTGCCTCCTTCGCCCGTTGCACACGCGCCAGGACGGCGCCCAGATCGCTCTCGACCTCCTGCACCCAACCCTGCTCGTGGCGCTTTTTTACCACCGCGGGGTTGATCTCGGCCACTACGCCCACAGCCCCTGTGATCGCCGCCGCCTTGGCCTGGGCACCACTCATGCCTCCGAGACCCGACGTCACAAAAACCTTGCCCCTAAGGCCAGCGTCAGCCGAGGTCTGGAGGTATTTACGACCCGCGTTGAGCAGCGTGATCACCGTACCGTGAACAATGCCCTGGGGGCCGATATACATATAGCTGCCTGCGGTCATCTGCCCATAGGAGGTAACGCCCAGCGCGTTGAGCCGCTCATACTCGTCTTGCGAGCTGTGGTTGGGGATGACCATGCCGTTGGTGATCACGGCCCGCGGTGCGTCGGCGTGACCATGCCGTTGGTGATCACGGCCCGCGGTGCGTCGGCGTGGGAAGGAAAGACGCCCAAAGGATGCCCCGAATAGAGCACCAGAGTCTGTGCCTCGCTCATCTCCGCCAGATATTTCATGGTGAGGCGATACTGGGCCCAATTTTGAAAGACCGCGCCGTTGCCCCCATAGGTGATCAACTCATGGGGGTATTGCGCCACAGCGGGATCGAGGTTGTTGGTGATCATCAGCATGATCGCCGCCGCTTGCCTGCTGCGGGCCGGATACGCTGAAAGCGGCCGGGCACGCATCTCGTAGCCGGGGCGAAAGCGGTGCATATAAATGCGCCCATAGCGGGCAAGCTCAGCAGCAAATTCCGGCGCGAGCTCGCCATGCCACGCCACGGGGAAATAGCGCAGGGCATTTTTGAGAGCCAGCGCCTTCTCCGGGGCGGAGAGCACCTGTCTGCGCTTGGGTGCATGGCTTACGCTTGCATCAAGAGGCATGGGGGGTGGCAGCGTTGTGGGGATGCCCTCTGCTATCTGTCGTCGAAAGATCTCGTCATTGTCCATCGCTGGCCTCCGCTTCATCAGATGATGGAATCGTACGCGGAATGGCTGGGAATGCGAGGGGAATGCGAGGGGAATGCGAGGGGGACGCTACGGGATATTAGGCTTCGTCTACCAACACGGGCACGGGCTTCAGACGCCAAATATCATCGGCGTACTCACCGATGGTGCGATCGGAGGAAAAGATCCCGATGCGAGCGATATTGGCCAACGCCATCTGATTCCAGCGCTTACGATCGGTATAAGCCTCATCGATCTTCGTATGAGCTTTCTTGTAGGAGGCGAAATCTGCCAAGAGCAGGTAGTAGTCTTTGTGCATCAGCGCATCGATGATGGGACGGTAGAGCCCTCGGTCCTCAGGGTTGAAATAGTCTCCGGAAAGAAGGTCGAGGAACTCGGCCACATCGAGGTTTTCGCGGTAAATGGCTGAGGGATCGTAATCGCGCCTAAGACGCGCCACCTCTTCGACGGTGTGGCCAAAGATGAAGATATTCTCGTCCCCCACCTCGCGAGCGATCTCGATATTGGCGCCGTCGAGGGTGCCAAGGGTGAGCGCGCCGTTGAGGGCGAACTTCATGTTGCCCGTACCCGAAGCCTCGAAGCCCGCGGTGGAGATCTGCTCTGAAACATCAGCAGCGGGGAAGAGCAGCTCTGCTGCCGAGACGTTGTAGTTGGGATAGAAGAAGACCCGCAGCATGTCGCGCGTCTGCGGATCGTTGTTGACACGAGCGCTGATGTCATTGATCAGCTTGATGTGCAGCTTCGCCATGGCATAGCCAGGAGCCGCCTTGCCACCAAAAACAAAGGTATGAGGTGTCTTCAGCGACGAGGGATCGCGCTTGAGACGCAAGTAGAGATGAATGATGTGAAGCGCGCTGAGCAGCTGTCGCTTGTACTCGTGTATGCGCTTGATCTGGATATCAAAGAGCGAGTTGGGATCGAGGTCGAAATCGCATTTCGTCTTGAGATAACTCACGAGGCGCATTTTCGCCTCCAGCTTCACTCGCTCGATGTCAGCCAAGAACTCGGGGTCGTCTTTGAAGCGCTCTAGATCGCGCAGATGATCAAGGTTCACCACCCAGGCGTCACCGATACGATCCGTGATCAGCTTGGCGAGGGGGCGATTGCACGCCAAGAGCCAGCGCCGCTGAGTCACGCCGTTGGTCTTGTTATTGAACTTATTGGGCCAGATGCGATGAAAATCTGGCACTACGCGCGTTCGCAAAAGCTCGGTGTGTAGCTCAGCCACACCGTTCACAGAGAATGACCCCGCCATGGCCAGGTGAGCCATGCGGATGCGTTTGGCGCCACCCTCCTCATAGATCGAGACGCGACGCACTAACTCGTCATCTCGCGGGAAGCGCTTGCGAACCAGGGCGAGAAAGCGTGAGTTGATGTCGTTGATCAGCTGCAGGTGCCGTGGGAGCAGACGCGCGAAGAGATCGACAGACCACTTCTCCATCGCCTCGGGCAAGAGCGTATGATTGGTATAGGCCATGCACTTGCGGGTGATCTCCCACGCCTGATCAAAGTCATGACCGTGCTCATCAATGAGGATGCGCAGGAGTTCCGGGATAGCCAAGGCCGGGTGAGTATCGTTGAGCTGGAAGACCGAGGTCTCCGCGAGGTTATCGAGGGATGGGTACATCACCAGGTGACGGCGGATGGCGTCTGCCATGGTCGCCGCGACAAGGAAATACTGCTGCTTGAAGCGCAGCTCCTTGCCTGAGTACACGTTGTCGTTGGGGTAGAGCACCTTGGTGATGTTCTCGGCGAGCACCTTATGCTCCACAGCGCCGACGTAGTCGCCCACGTTGAAGTCTTCGAGGTCGAAGTCCTCGGTACCGCGCGCGCTCCAAAGCCGCAAGGTGTTCACCGTCTTGTTGCCATAGCCGGGGATCGGTGTGTCGTAGGCCATAGCCAACACATCCTGTGTGTCCAGCCAGCGGTGCCGCAGTCGCCCCTTGTCGTCGGCATAGACCTGAACACGCCCACCAAACTGCACGCGCACGGTGGTCTCGGGCCGTGGAATCTCCCAGGGGTTGGGCAGCCGTGTCCAGTCATCGGGCTCTTCCACCTGGCGCCCATCGACGAACTTCTGGCGGAAGATGCCATAGTCGTAACGTAAGCCAAAGCCATAGGCCGGCAGGGCGAGGGTCGCCATGGAGTCGAGAAAGCAAGCCGCGAGACGACCAAGGCCACCATTGCCCAAGCCTGGCTCCACGCCCATATCCTCAAGCTCGCCCAGGGACATACCGAGGGCGCTCATGGCCTGCTCATACTCGTCATGGATACCGAGGTTAAGCAGCGTATTGCGCAGCGCCCGCCCCATGAGAAACTCCATGGAGAGGTAATAAACGCGCCGGGCCTTGGTGTGATAGTAGGTCTGTTGGGTGTTGATCCAGCGTGAGATCAGATGCTCGCGCACGGAGAAGCAGAGCGCCTGATAGCGATCCCAGGCCGTGGCTGAGATCTCGTCTCGCCCGAGAGAGGCTTGAACGTGGCGCACGAAGGCGCGTTGCGCGTGCTCCTTGTCAGCCTCGACGAAGGGGGTTCTCCACAGCGTGGGTCGCCGCTTGAGTGGGGCTTGGGATCTGTCCAAAATGTTCGCTCCTGCAAATGGTCGAAAGGTTCACCTTCACCCAAAGGTCCCGGAGGCTACATGCGGACCTGCGCCGAGGAAGACGGCGAGACCTTACCACAAGATCGCTTCCGAAGCCTGGCGGGCCAGGATTCGTTATATTTCTTAGACTTAGCGCCCGAAGACTTCAGCTTGAGGCTTAGCGCTCAAAGATCGCGAAGAGGCGAGCCTGGATTTCTTCGATCTCACCCAGCCCGTCCACGCGCCGCAGCAGCCCCTTACGTTCATAGTAGGGAACCAAGGGAGCCGTCTTTTCGCGGTATTCCGCCAATCGCTTGCCAAAGACCTCTTCTGTGTCGTCAGCCCGGTGGATCAAGCGCTCAGCCACATCAGCCGGCGGCGGATCGAACTTGACGTGATACACGCGACCATTGGTGGGATCGGAGCGGCGGCCCGTGACGCGCTCGAGGAGCACGGCATCGTCCACCTCCAGAAAGAGCACATGGTCGAGGGCTCGCTGCTCTTGTATCAACATGCCATTGAGGGTCTCGGCTTGCTGCACCGTACGTGGATAGCCATCGAGTAGGTAACCAGGTTTGCAGTCGTCTGCAGCGAGCCTCTCTTTGACCATGCGATTGACGAGCTCGTCGGGCACCAGCTTTCCCGCGTCGGTATAAGTCCGCAGCTCGCCTCCGAGGGGTGAATCGCTGCGCATGGTGGCGCGAATGATGTCACCGGTGGAGATTTGGGGGATGCCGAACTTCTCGACGATCGCCATGGCCTGTGTGCCCTTGCCCGCTCCAGGGGGGCCGAGGAAAATCAGCTCCATCTTCTGCCTCATCTGATGTTGTTAACCTGTGGCGTCTTGGGTCCGCCCCAGAAGCCGCCCTATACCATCCATGGAACGTGATGGCCACGGGGAGCTGACCTGAGTACCATCCTACCCATGAATACGCCAAGCTGGCAGAGCTTGCTCACCCTCGACGACCGCGAGCTTTTGGTTCAGTGCGAGGTGGACACCTTCCGGGGCACAGGGCCAGGTGGACAGAAGCGCAACAAGACCGAGAGCGCCGTGCGACTGCGTCATGTGCCCAGCGGCGTCGTCGCGCGCAGCGACGAGAGCCGTTCCCAGCACAAGAACAAGCAACACGCGCTAAGCCAGCTGCGGCGCGCCATCGCTCTGGAGTTGCGGGGGGAAATAGACCTCGAGAGCTATGCCCCACCCCCAGACCTCATCGACTTGCTCGCAGGCCGATTTGGGCGACGAAACGCTCGCTACCCCAGCGCCATGGCGGCGCTGCTCGATCTCTTGCTAGCCACCGCAGGTCGCCTCAGTGACGCGGCAAAGGCCGCTGGAAGCAGCACCTCGAAGATTTCTCGTGCGGCAACGAGTGACCCAACCCTGCTGCAGAAGATCAACGCAGATCGCGCGGCCGCTGGCCTACGCTCGCTGCGGCCGCGGTGACCCAAGAGTCAGCTCACGGCGAGTATTCATAGGCGCCCAGGTCTGGGAGCCCGACATCATGAGCGACACCCTCTAGGTCGAGCCCAGCTTCACCCACCACCACGCCCTGATCGATGGCCTGACTCGCGCTCGCCTTAAGACGATAATTTGCATTTGCGGGATCCACGAAGAGGCTCGCCGGTGTCGCTTCGAGGTTGTGATCCACCGTAGCCGTGGCGCCATCTCGCTGGGAGATCTTGAAGGTCAGGTTGTTACGGATATCAGCCACGGTGTTGGCGAAGCGATAGCTGATGGAGGTGTAGGTCGGCTCAGAAGCAATGGTGTTGTGGTAGACGCTCGCCCCTCGCGCCTGAGAGAGTTCGATCGCCGTATCGAAATACGCGGCAGCCGCCCCGCCCGCGTGAATCACATTGTTGCGGATGATACCGTCGATATGACCGATATAGCCGACGTTGGGGTAGGGGTTGTCGGCATAGGTTCGTGCTCCATCCTTGCTCTCCAAAAGGCCGAAACCCACGCCGCGCGCGCAGTCGATGATGGTATTGCGCTCCACGAGGGTGTCACGAGCAGCGTCCCAGAAGTGGATGGCATGCTCCGCGAGGGATCCGTTGGTGCAGTAGATCCCTTTGAAGGTATTGAGGCGCACCTGCCAGCCCCGCGAGGAGTGGGCGTCGATGCCTCCTGTGTAACATCCCCCGTAATTCGACTCGATGTGGGGCCGACCCGCATCCGTCATTTCGAAGTCACAGCACTCCAGCCGCCCATCATCAACATAGTGCCCGTCACCATCGCTGCTGACCTTGACGAATTGCTCGCCCGAGTCCACAAGCTTGAGGTTGTGCAGCCGCAGCCCCGTGATGGTCTTGCTGTTGTTACCCGTGGTGTGAATCAGGTGGTCCACGGCCCGCCGCAGGGTCAGGTCTGCGATGGTCACGTCATCAGCCTGCACGGTGATCATCTCGAGGGTCTGATACTCGCCGTCGATGATCACCTTATTGCGGTCGCCCGACGCCGAGCGCAAGGTCACCCCAGAGACGTTGAACTGCAAGCGCCGCTGAGACTCATTGCCCTCCATGAGATACGTACCATCTTCGAGCGCGATGGTGGTGCCAGACTGAGCCGATGCGAGGATGGAGGAGAGATCGCTGGCCTGGCTCGGCGTCACGGTGACGATCGTGCCAGAGGGCGCTGGAAGGGGCACGCAGACGTTCGCCGCTGGTAGGGGGCCATCGACGTTGGGCGACGCACCGTCGCTGGTGACCTTCCCATCAACCGTGCTGTCGCCCACCACCGCCCCGTCTTGGGCGCCTCCCTCCAAGGGGCTGACCATATCAGCCACCTGACTGTCATTTGCCAGATCTCCTGGGGCTTCAGAACACCCAAGAGTAAGGGCCAAACACAACCCCATGGTCCAAGCCAATTCTCCCGGAAATATTTTCATCAGGCCTCCCTGGACGTTTGCGGCGTAAGTTCATCACTTTCGCCGACGTCATCTTGATTATCCTCGGCCAACATACCACCTTGCAGTTATGCGCATATGCGCATAACATATCTAGCGAAAGAAGGGACGTTATGAAGGTTGCCATCGCCAGCGGAAAAGGTGGAACGGGCAAGACCACCCTCGCCACCAATCTCGCCAGCTATTTGAGCAGAACAGCGCCCGTGGCGCTGGTGGACATGGACGTGGAAGAGCCCAACTCGGCGCTCTTTCTCTCAGGAAATGCACACCACCAAGAGACAAAATCCAAACAGATCCCTCAATGGCACGCCAAAAACTGCACGCTCTGCGGCAATTGCCAAGAGGTCTGCAACTTCAACGCAGTCCTGGTGATGGCGAAGCGGGTGATGGTCTTCCCCGAGCTCTGCCACAGCTGCTACGTCTGCTCGGAGCTCTGCCCCACCCAATCGCTGCCCATGACCCAGAAGCCCATGGGTGAACTGACACACCTCAAAGCTGACAACCTTGACTTCGTCGAGAGTCGGCTCCTCATCGGCGAAGAGCAGGCGGCCCCGCTGATCAAGCAGACCCACGATTATGTCGACGCCAACTTTTTGCCCGAAATGATCAAGATTCTGGATTCGCCACCCGGTACCGCCTGCCCGATGATCGAGGCCACCAAGGACGCGGACCTCGTCGTACTCGTCACCGAACCGACGCCCTTCGGTCTTCACGACCTGAAGCTGGCCGTAGAAACAGTGCGCCACTTGGGCAAGACCTTCGGCGTGGTCATCAACCGCGACGGCATCGGAGACGACGCCGTCGCTCGCTATTGCGAAGATGAGAATATCAAGCTCATCGCGCGCATCCCCAACAGCCGGCGTATCGCTGAGATCTACGCCCGCGGCGGCCTGCTCATCGACGAAGTGCCCGCCGTGAAGGATGCCGTAGCACTTGTCGCCACAACTATTCAGGACCACCTGAAAGGAGGCACACGATGAAGGAGATCGTCGTCGTCTCAGGCAAGGGCGGCACCGGCAAGACCTCGCTCACAGCCTCCTTCGCTGTCCTCGGCGGTACAGACGTCATCGTGGCCGACTGCGATGTGGACGCGGCTGATATGCATCTGCTCCTTGAGCCGGACTTCGCCCGAGAGGAGGCGTTCTTCAGCGGTGAGCTGGCGGTGATCGACCAGGGGCAATGCTCGGGCTGTGGCCGCTGCGCGGAAGTCTGCCGCTTCGACGCCATCAGAGTGGATGAGGGCATCTACACCGTTGACGACCTCGGCTGCGAGGGCTGCGGCTATTGTGCGCGAGTCTGCCCTGACGCCGCCATCACCAACATCGAACAGAACGTTGGCAGCTTCTACCGCTCCACCATTAGGACGGGTTCGAGCATGGTGCACGCCCGGCTCAAGATTGGAGCCGACAACTCGGGCAAGCTCGTGGCGAAGGTAAAAAAGGCAGCAAGGCAGTTGGCCGAGCAGCAGGCCAAGGAGATCGTGCTGGTAGATGGCTCACCCGGCATCGGATGCCCCGTGGTCTCCTCCCTCTCGGGGGCGTCCCTCGCCGTGCTCGTCACCGAACCCACGGTGTCTGGCATTCACGACCTCAAGCGCGTCTATCAGCTCGTGAAAAAGTTCGGCATCCGCGCAGGGTGCATCATCAACAAAGCTGACCTCAATCCATCTGTCCGCGAGGACCTTCGAGCGTTCCTCGAGCACGAGAAGATCATACCGCTGATGGAGATCCCCTACGACGAGGCGTTCACCGCTGCCATCACCGCGGGCAAGACCATCGTGGAGTGGGACGCGTCGTTGAGGACACGCATCGAGGGCTGCTGGAGCACCATCACCGCCCTCGTGACCGAGCACTGAACGCATCACCCACAACCCAAGCCACTCAGGAGTTAAAGATGAAAATCGCCTTCACGACCCAAGGAACCGACTGGGACTCACCCATGGACGCCAGGTTCGGCCGGACCCAGTATTTCTTCGTCTTCGATGAGGAGACGAATGAGGTCAAGACCTTTGACAACAGCGCCATCGAACAAGAAGCCCACGGTGCTGGCCCCCGCACCGCGCAGAAGCTGGTGGAGTTGGGAGCCCACGTGCTGATCACCGGCAACGGGCCTGGTGGAAACGCCGCCGCCGTACTCAGCGCCACGGGCGTCAAGGTCTACGTGGGCGCCAACGACATGAGCGTGAAAGAAGCCCTCGAAGCCTTCAAGGCTGGGACGTTAAAGGGTTAGCGATGCTTCCGAAAAACCTAGTGACTGGGGCGTTGGCAGCAAAGATGAGTCGTTGATATACTAGACGTATGCACAACTGGCTGATGGTCATCGTCATCGCACTGAGCGCGTGCACGCGGGTGGACAATAGCAATCACGACAGGCAGGACGGCGGCGCGACGGACCTTGTGACCAGCGACATTACTTCCGCTGACACCCAGGTGGACCTCCACGGGCACACCGCCGATATGAGCGTGGACACGGTAGGCCCGGACATCGTGACGGTCGTAGATCGTGGCACGGATACCCCCACCCTGCTCGGTTGGGGCCAGCCCGTCGAGATCAAGGTCAACGAGTTGAACGCCCCCCTTCAAGCTGGGGATACACTCTTGGTCGAAATCGACCATAGCGCCCTGGTCAACGCCAATAAGAGCGACTTCTCGGGTGCTGACATACGGATCCTCTACAACGAGGGCGCCGGATTTGCGCCCATCCCCTTCCTTGTCACGCCCTGGTCCGGCTGGTACCGCACCTGCACAGAGATCCATTTCCAGGTCAAGGCGATGATCACAGGCACCTCCCAGAGCTACATGCTTGCCTACGGGCCACGAGCTGCGGCAATGCCTCAGCCACAAGCCGACCCCAGCACCATGTATCCGTTCTTTGATGACTTTGATGGAAGTGGGTTGGACCTCACTCGTTGGACGCTTCCTCAGGGATCAGTGTTGATCTCCGGGGGACAAATGACCGTGCTCAATGGCGCGGTATTGACCAGCACCGCCCACCTGCCTCAAGACTTCCTGCTGGTTGCCAAGTTCTCCAGAATAGCAGCAAGCAAGGGAACCATGAGCCTGCTCTTGGCTGCAGAATCTAACGGCATGATCGGCTTCGGGTCCGTGGATAACGCGGTGTATTTTGGGGTAGAAAATGGGGAAGAGGATGGGAGCTTCCCACTCCCCAGCTGGCCAGCAGATTCATATGTGTATTCCATCAGCCGGGTAGGCGGCATGGCCAGCTTCTGGATAGACGATACGAACCTTGGCCAGATCCAAGGAGCCTCGGTGCCCAGCAAGCCTTTGGCCCCCTACTTGGCCAACGCAAGCGATGGTTACGCAACCTACGATTGGATCGTCGGGTTGAAGTGGCCCCCAGAGCACACGATCACCCTCAGCGCCGAGGAATCGCTCTAGTCAAGATGTGAGGTCCGAGCGAAAGACGATCGCTGAGGGGACAACACAAAACTTGAGTCGTAGGGGCCGCCGGACCAGAAGCCTAATGGATGTCGGAGATGGAGAGCTTGTTCTCGCGCATGAAGCGGTCGAGACCGAGCTTGGTCACCGTGCGAAGTGCACGCGCGGAGAGACGCACGCGAACAAAGCGCTTTGCTGACTCAAGCCAAAGACGTTTGCTGCGCAGATTGGGCAGCTGCACAGTCTTATTTCTGTTCTTGGCGTGGGAAACGTTATTAGCGACGTTGCGTCCCTTGCCAGTGAGCCTGCATCGACGAGCCATCGGACTATCCTCGTAACCACCTGATTTAACAGGTATCATTAACTATGAAAGATCTGCTCCAAGAGCAGGGTAGCCAGGCACGCTCCCTTGAGATGGGCACCCGCTGGAGGTTTGTAGATCAGCTCTTGGCCCCTGTCAAATCCTGGAACCTCACAATCATGAGGCTTTTTTCCCTGCACGGGCCTTCCTGGCCGGTGGCTTCCTGGCCGGTGGCTTCCTGGCCGGTGCCTTCCTGGCCGGTGCCTTCCTGGCCGGTGCCTTCTTGGCCGGTGCCTTCTTCACGGGCGCCTTCTTCACGGGCGCCTTCTTCATGGGCGCCTTCTTCACGGGCGCCTTCTTCACGGGCGCCTTCTTCACCGGCGCCTTCTTCACGGGCGCCTTCTTCACGGGCGCCTTCTTCACCGGCGCCTTCTTCACGGGCGCCTTCTTCACGGGCGCCTTCTTCACCGGCGCCTTCTTCACGGG
>JAFCZD010000644.1 GCA_019314525.1 Deltaproteobacteria bacterium | reverse complement strand
ACCCTGAAAAGATCCGAGAAAGCCCTTGACGGGTAGAGGTGAATCACGCGACAAAGTGGTATGAAGTGGTAAGAAGTGGCGCTCAGGGGTGGTTTTGTGGGGGCCGCGGGTTTGGCGGCCACGGTTTTGGCGGCCACGGTTTTGGCGGCCACGCGCATCGACGCAAAGGGATCCATGTTCATCGGCAGCTACGAACACAGCCTCGACCCCAAAGGGCGCGTCAGCTTGCCAGCCCGCTTTCGTGAGGTGCTCTCAGGCTTCAATGGAGATCCACGCCTCGTCGTGACAACGAATGTCGATCCGGGGGGTCGCTGCCTCGTGGGCTACGCCTACCCCGAGTGGGTCGCTTTTCACGAGAAAATCGCCGAGTTGCCTCAATTCGACGAAAACGTGATCCGCCTCAAGCGTCTGCACATCGCGGGCGCATGCGAGTGTGCCCCAGACCGACAGGGTCGGATCCTGATCCCACCTGTGCTGCGAGAGTATGCCGGTCTTGGAGGGTCTGTGATCATGGCCGGCGTAGGCAATTGTGTCGAGATCTGGGATAGCGTCGCGTGGGAGGCCGAACGCGAGCGAGCGAAAGAGAGCCTACCTCAGATTAACGACGCGATGGCCCGCCTCGGGTTGTAGTTGTCGCACCATGATCCCGTCATTCCCGCAATAGTGAAATTATCCGTCATTCCCGCGCACGCGGGAATCTCATCGTCGTCTAGAGTTCAGGCAGTTTTTCATCCCGAAATAATGCGATTTTTTGGACAGAGTCGTCGGCCGGCTCTAGGGTTATTGACAGGGATCGCCACCTGCACAAAGGGGCGCCCCAAGGCCCCATGACTGCATTTTCACACAAGAGCGTGCTCCTCAAGGAGACCATCAACCTGCTCGGAGTGCGCCCCGGGGGAACCTATTGTGATGGCACGTTGGGTGGCGGTGGACATGCCCGCGCCATCCTGGAGCAGAGCGCGCCAGATGGGCGCCTCTTGGGGCTGGACCGTGATCCCCAAGCGTTGGCCCATTGCCATCAGGAGCTGGCTGCCTTCGGAGCACGCGTCACGCTGCGTCAATCGAACTTCACAGCGCTGAAAGATGTCCTCGCGCAAGAGGGTTGGCCTCCGCTGGATGGTGTACTGGTAGACCTCGGCGTCTCCTCCCACCAATTGGATAGCGCGGAGCGTGGCTTCTCCTTCTCCAACGCAGGACCTCTGGACATGCGCATGGGGCCCGATGCTCAACAAACCGCCGCGGAGCTCATCGCCAGCTCCAGCGAAGCGGAGCTCGCCGATCTGATCTACGACTTTGGCGAGGAGCGGCTAAGCCGCCGCATCGCGCGCCGCGTCAAAGAAGCCGAGCGCGCAGACGAACTGCACGATACGGCCGCCTTGGCGCGAGTCGTGTGCAGCGCCATGCCTCACCGCCCAGCGGGTGGTCGTAGCCGCATCCACCCCGCGACGCGCACCTTCCAGGCCCTGCGCATCGCCGTCAATGGCGAGCTCGATGCCCTCGACCAATTGCTCGACCAGCTCTTCGATGTGGTGCGTCCGGGAGGACGAGTCGCCATCATTGCGTTCCACTCTCTCGAGGACAGGCGAGTCAAGCAGCGCTTTGCTCGGCTGGCAAAACCCCAGGCCAATCGAGCCCATCGAGTATGGGGCAGCGAAGAGGATGAACCCGTCAGAGGACGGCTGCTGCACAAAAAGGCGGTCAAAGCCTCAGAGGAAGAGATCGCAAACAACCCTCGAGCACGAAGCGCGCGCCTCAGGGTCTTGGAGCTGCTGCCATGAGCCGCGGCCCCACCGGCCCCTTCCGGCTGAAGACGCGCATCTTCTTAGCCCCATCACGGCGAGCGGCGGTGTTGACGCTCCTTATGGCCATGGCCTTGGGGGTCAGCGCAGCGGTAGCCCAAGTTTGGACTCACCAGCAGACCCTTGAGTTTGGCTATGAGATCTCGCGCCTCGCGCAAGAGCGAAATCAGCTCCAAGAGCGCCATCGGCGGCTGCGCATCGAGCTCGAGTTGCTCAAGAGCCCCAAGCGCATTGGACAGATAGCTGCGACCCGATATGGCATGCGCCCCCCTGAACCGGAACAAATGCGGCGGCTGCGGACGATAGAGCGCAAACGTGATCCCGTAGTGGGCTCCCTGGGGCGTCAGAAACACGCCTCAAGCGCCCGGCAACAGATGGGGGTTGGGGAGCACCTATGAGTCAAGCAGATCCCCAGGGCACGACGCGCTGGATCCGCCTCCGTGTAGCGCTGGTGCTCTTGGCGCTCTTGGGGCTCCTGGGCATCATCGGCTGGCGCGCCCACCGACTTCAACTCGTGGAGGGCGCGCAGCTACGAGAGATGGCCGAGCAACAATACCTGCGGAATATCCGCTTGCCGTCACGACGGGGAACGATCTTCGACCGCAACCGCGCCCCTCTGGCCATCAGCGTCGACGTAGAATCAATCTACGCCAACCCGAGGATGATCGGCAGCAAAGCACCCGAGGTAGCGGCAGCGCTGGCGCCGATCTTGGGGCTCGAGGCGAGCGCTCTTCAGGGCAAGCTACGCTCACGCCGCTACTTCCGCTGGCTCAAACGCCGGGTCAGCGACGATGAGGCCAAGGCCGTACGCGCCCTCGGGATACGCGGCATTTTTCTGCAGAAAGAGAGCCGGCGCTTCTATCCCAACCGCAACCTCGGCGCGACGGTGGTAGGCTTCGTGGGGATTGATGCCCTCGGCCTAGAGGGGCTCGAGCTCAGCCTCGATCGCTGGCTCCGCGGTGGCCACATCAAGGTCTCGGGCTTGCGCGATGCTCGCGGAAAACCGCTTCTCACCAAAGGGCTACGCGATGTCCCTAACATGAGCCACGACGTCATCTTGGCGCTAGATAAGGTGATCCAATTCGAGACCGAACAGGCCCTTGCAGCCGTGCTGAAGGAGCACAAACCCAAGTGGGCCGCGGCGGTGGTGCTCGACATACGCAACGGCGACGTCCTCGCCATGGCCAGCGCGCCAGCTTTCGATCCCAACCATTATGGTCGCTTCAAGTCCAAGCTCTGGCGCAATCGCACCGTCACCGACGCGTTCGAGCCTGGGTCCACCCTGAAGATCTTCTCTGTAGCCGCCGCGCTGCACGCGGGTGTTTGCCGCGATGACGAGCTCATCGATGGAGAAAAGGGGCACTTCCGCATTGGTCGGCACGTCATCCACGACTCCAAGCCCCACGAGATGTTGAGCGTGGCCGATGTGCTGAAGAAATCCTCCAATATCTGTGTCTCCAAGCTAGCCATCCGCCTCGGAGCCGGCCGGCTTCACCGCGCTCTGCGACGCTTTGGCTTTGGCGCGCAGACAAAGATCGGTCTACCAGGCGAGCGCA
>JAFCZD010000643.1 GCA_019314525.1 Deltaproteobacteria bacterium | reverse complement strand
CTCTCACCCCCTGTGGGTCCGCGACGACGTCGTCGCCGTTTACGACGGGGGCGACGGGATTGTGGCTCCTCTTCGTCACCCTCTCGCGCTCCGTTCTTTTCGATCAGGGTTGCGGAGTTCACCGAAGTTGCCTCCGGCCCCTCTTTCTTCGAACGCTGAGGAGTTTTGGTGGATTGGCTGTCCGTGTTCGTCTCACTCTGCTGGCGGGCGCTCGAAGCGCCCCTGCCACTAGGGGAAGAAACAGCCTTGACCTCTTCACGGTGCTGCCAATCAATTCGCTCTCCGGAGGGTTCCACTCGTCGGTCACCCACCACTTCTACGATAATATCGTAGGCACGTTCGAGCTCAGCGAGCTCACCTCGACGTCGATTTTGGGTAAAATCTGCCAGCTCGGGATGAAGCGCCACACGGGCCTTAAAGAGGCGCCCTGTGGCAGCGCGAGCCTCAATACGGCGAATGAGGCTCAGGCTAGCCAGCTCAGGGGCGATCAACCGCCCCACCCCTTGGCAAGTAGGACACTCGCGATGCGTCCGCAGCTGCAAGGCACGACGAATACGCTGACGATTGATCTCCACCAGCCCATTGGCACTAATGCGACTGACGCTGTGGCGAGCACGATCGAGCTTCATCGCTTCCGTCAGCGCTTTTTCCACCGCCCGCTGATGCTGCCGCGCCCGCATATCGATAAAATCGACCACCAACAGGCCGCCAATATCACGCAGGCGAAGCTGTCTTGCTACTTCAGCCGCCGCCTCGAGGTTGGTCTGGTAGGCGGTCTCGGCCTGATTCCCCCCCTGCCGCGCCTTGCCCGAGTTAACGTCAACCGCTGTCAACGCCTCGGTAGGGTCGATGACGATCGACCCACCGGAGGCGAGAGGCACAACTCGACGGTAGATGCCCGCGATTTGGGGTTCGAGGTTGAAGCGCGAAAAGACAGGCGTCCGCTCGTCATAGCGTTTGAGGGCCACCGAGGCCTGGGGCATGGTGGCCTGCATGTAGCGCTCGGCCTCCCCGTGGAGAGCCGCGTCATCGATCCATACCTCGCTGATGGAGGAGTCAAGGTAATCACGCAAGGCATGGATCAACAGGTCTTGATCGTTGTAGAGCAGCTTCGGCCCGCGGCCACGCTGCGCCTCATCGACGACCATCTTCCACAAACGCGTCAGCCCTTCGAGATCGGCCTTGAGCTCCGTCTTGGTCTGCTCGGCGCCGTTCGTTCGAATGATGAAGCCAGCGCCCGCGCCAATCTCGAGGCCCTTCCCTTTGTCACGGAGCTTGCGTCGTAGGGCCTCATCCTCCACCTTACGCGAGACGCCACGCTGCTCGTCAAAGGGAAGGAAGACCAAGTAACGACCAGCGATGCTGAGGTTGGTGGTGAGCGTCGCGCCTTTTTGCGCCTCAGCGTCTCGCGTCACCTGGACCGTCACCGACTGGCCCTTCTGCAAGACCTGGTCGATGCTCGCCCCTCGCGGGTCATCCACCTTGCGGTGGAAGGCCTGAGCCACCACATCATGTCGGGTGAGGAACCCCTTCTTTGCGTCCCCAAAATCGACAAAGGCCGCGTTGAGGCTGGGCTCGATGTTGGAGACAACTCCACGGTAGATATTGCCCCGCTTCTGAGTGGCCTCTGCCCCTTCGACATCGTAGAGCTGTAAAACACGGTCTTCTACGACCGCCACCCGCAGCTCCTCGGCGTGGCGACCGTTGATCAGCATCATGCGCTCGGTCATGGATGTTTTCGTCTTTTCTTTCGCATAGGTCGCGAATGCTCCACCCCAGAACACTACCAGCGACAGAGGCCTGAGAGCATGGGTAAATAGCACGTAATCGCTGGTGGCGGTAGGTCCCCAGAGCGACGGTCACGAGCGACGGGTCCACGAGCGATCCCTTTGCCAAAGCCTCCCTGCTCGCAGTAACCTCTAGGGAGGCTGGAGGCAAATATGAAAACCGCAGGTCATATCGATCTCAATTGGGTGGGAAGCGAAAACAAAGCGGCTGAAGAAGAGGTCAGTGGCGCGCCACTCCCGACGGACCCGTTCAAACTCGCTGAACGGGCAGAGATCGCCATCGGCGCGATCTACACCCTGCTCTCCCGTAGCTTTCGTGATGAACCCAAGCTTCGTGCTCTCTTTGGCCTCTTGGCATCCGAGGAGGAAGCTCACGCCCGGCGAGTCCGCGAGGTAGAGCGCCTCTGGCATGACAAAGACGTCAGCTCTCCTCCCACCCTCGACACCAAACGCCTGGGTCGATTGATCACTCACGCCCAGATTCTCCATCAGAAGCTCAGCCGCGTTGATGAGGTCGACGAAAACACTGCCTTCGAGCTTGCAGCCTCCATGGAGCATGACTTCGCAGATGTCCATGCCGAAGCCCTCGCCCAGACCCAAGACCCCTTGCTGGTGAAGCTCTTCACTGAGCTGGCCAACGGCGATCGTGGACACGCAGTGCTCCTCTCACGCGCCAAGAAGGCCGAATAGGAGATGAAGAAAACAGGTACGATTCGACTCCCCCTTGACCTCAGCAGTGGAGAGGAGAGCATCGCAAGACAGCTTGGCAGTGGAATGCTCCCAACGGAGCCTTTCGAACTCGCTGAGCAAATGGAACTCGCGGTAGGAGAAATATATATCCTGCTGTCTCGAAGCTTTCGCCACGATCCAAGACTGCGCGCCCTCTTTGGCCTGCTGGCATCAGAAGAAGACGCTCACGCTCGACGAGTTCGTGAAGTGGCGCAGCTCTGGCAAGAAAAAGGGATCAACACTCCTCCCACCCTCAACATCCAGCGTTACCGCCATCTATTGGCCCACGCCCAACTTCTTCGTCAAAAGCTCGCGCTCGTCGATGAGATCGATGAATCCACCGCCTTCGAGTTAGCGGCAACATTGGAGAATGATTTCAACGATGTACACGCTGAATCCCTGGCCGCAAATCATGACCCGATGCTTGTAATGCTGTTCACAGAGCTTGCGGAGGGGGACCGTGGGCATGCTGCACTCATCGCCCGTGATGCAGAAAAAAGCAAAGAGTCGGCTTCAGAACTTCAGGATTGAGCAGGATCCCAACCATAAAAACGCGCTAGCACGGCATAGAGTTCTGCGGCGCGCTCCTTCATCTGCTCGGGTTTTTCGAAGAACGCCTCGCTGGCCACAGCGAAGAACTCAACCTCGTTTTGCTCTCCATAACTGCGCAGCACCCTGCGCAGCCTGCGGTCTCCAGCGCGCAACGCGGTGAAGTGCTGGCTCATCACCTTGGCCCAGCAAGCGTAGTGCGCCATGGCACGAAGCTTGGGGGTGCCGTCAAAGGCACCAGCCCCGCGATCGAGCACATGGGCAAACTCGTGGGTGGCAGTGTCGAGACCG
>JAFCZD010000642.1 GCA_019314525.1 Deltaproteobacteria bacterium | reverse complement strand
GCCGAAGCCCGAGCCGAAGCCCGAGCCGAAGCCCGAGCCCGAGCCGAAGCCCGAGCCGAAGCCCGAGCCGAAGCCCAAACCCGAGCCCAAGCCTGAGCCGAAACCCGAACCGAAGGCCAAGCCTGAGCCGAAACCCGAGCCGAAGGCCAAGCCTGAGCCGAAACCCGAGCCGAAGGCCAAGCCTGAGCCGAAACCCGAGGCCAAGCCTGAGCCCAAGAAGCCCGAACCAAAGAAGCCTGGCGGCGTGAAGGCGCCCTCCTGGGCTGATTAAGAGGCTGCTTGCTAGCGCGCTCTTCCGCGCTGTTTTCCCGTGTTCCCCCTGTTCCCCATGTGTTCGCCTGTCCCAGTCCTAGTTGTTGTGGCAGTGGCCCTCTCCATCGATGTGGCCAACAGTACCCACGAGATGACCGATAAACTGGGCTAGATTCTCCACCTCAGTGTGGTTACCCACTCCGTAGCGCTCCTGTCCAATGATCGACTGCACCTCGAGCTCAGCCATGGTGACATCTCCATCGTTGTCTGCATCAGCCGCGGCGATGAGGTCAAAAAGGAAGCCCGCCTCTGGTGACACGAGGTCATCGAGGAAGAGATGATCGGCGTGGATCGTCAACTGGGTGCTGCCCGTCCCCACCTTCGTGACCTCAGCCAATGATTCGCACTCAGAGTAACGTGTGGTGGTAGAAAACCCCCAGGAGAAGTGCTTGGCGGGCTGCGTCGCGTGTTTCGCCTCAGCTACCACATAAACGCTGTAGCCATTGTCGAGCATGAGGGCACGATCGTCTGAGGTGGCGTTTCCACCGCTGCTCGTCGAGAGCGCAGGAGTGATCTCGTAGTCCACGCGTGGGTAGCGCCCCACGGCGGTTGGTGCCTGGTGTACCACCTGTCCTGCTCCATCTGTGCTCGCCGTCAGGTCAAAGGTCCAGCCTTGGTCTGCTCCGAAAGACACCTCAGAGCTCGTCTCGTGAAGGGCGGACACCCGGCCAAGGTGCAGCAGGAATTTTTGGAAGTGAACCTCCCAGCCATCATCGAAGACCCACGCAGGGATCCTGTCCTCGATGAACTCCTCACCATAGATCGAGATCGATAGGCTCCCCTGCTCGACAGCCTCTTTGGGCTCCTCATCGGTGCCACAGCCTGCCCACGCAAAAATGCCCAGCAGCGCGAAAACCCATAACATGGAACGATTCATTGCTTTGCTCCTTCAAAGCTCCAGCGCCCGGTAATGGTCGTGAGCCTGGAGGTTGCGCCGGAGAATATTGTGGGCCGTACTCGTGGGCGCGATCTCGAGTATGCCATCACCGTCGATGTCCAAAGCGCCAAAATCAAGGTGGTCGAAGGCTGTATCTCCTTCGCTTGGGTCAACCGAGAGCAGCTGCAAACCCACTTCTAAGCTCCCTCCACCCTCGAGCTCTAGCTCAAAAGGAGCCCCCACCATCTTCACGGCAGGGTCGAGAGTGATCGCTCCAGAAAAGGCAATGCTCAAATCATCCTTCTCTGCGATGCCCTCGAGGTAGAAGCTAGCCCCCCCAAAGGGAGCAGCGCTCTCGCTGCCAAAGGAGAAGTTCAAGCCCTGATAGCGACCCGCGATCAACTCAGCTTGTCCCAGCTCTTGGCCGTCATCAGCAACCCAATCGAAGACAAAGCGTCCTGGAAGCTCGCCGATGACCTCACCACCCGCGAGGTGACCAGGATGCGCAAACGCTCGTGGCACGATGAGATCAGCCAGCCCGCGCCACAGGGACGCGTGAGTCTCCCCCTCGGTGGTGAACTCGAAGTTGGAGAGCACGACGTGGGCTCGTGAGAGTTCAACCCGCCAACCCAGATCGTTAACCGCTGGGGTAATTCCCGAGCTGTCCACCAGCACGGGCACCTTGAGGCGTGGAGCCTCACTGCCATCAGAGCAAGCAGATAGCACGAGTATGGTCACTACGAGCACCCCATGTCCTGTATGCATCACTTTGCCTCGCATCAGAGTCTCACCCCCACAGAGAGCAGCGCCGTCAGCGGTGGACCTGCCACATAATGCAACACCGGCAAGCTGCTGCGGGTCGCGCTGTGGTCCCAGAACGAAGCAAAGTGGTACTCTGCCTCACGCCAACGGGTATCGAAGAGGTTGTCCACTTGGAGCCCAAGCTCGAGCCAGCGCCAACGCCAGCCAGCGGTGATTTGCGCGATGGCCGCGCTCGCGGCCTCTGCCCCGTGGGCCAGGGGGCGGGGACCGAGCCACAGCAAGCGCAGGACGGCTCGCAAACCACGGCGACGGAAGCGAACGCTCACGGAGCCCATGCTCCGGGGTGCTCCCGGCACAAACTCCCCTGAACCAGAAAAGCGCGCGTCCACCAACGCAGCGTCTGCCCTGAAGTCAAGCCAACGCCAAGGAGCCACTTTTAGCTGCAGCTCACCCCCAACCCTCCGCGTCGCGTTCCGCTCGAGGTTGGTCCCCGCCACGTGATCGAAGATGGACTCGCGATCAATGAAGGTAGCGAAGCCCGCCGCTCGCAGCTCGATCTGTGCCACAGGCAAAAAATGCACGCCCACCTCAGCGTTGCGTGAGAGGGTCATACGAGCCTCTCCAGGCTGGTTGCGGAGCAGCGCGACGTCTGAGGTGTTGGGGCGCGGCTCGAAAGCGCGGGCTTCTGGGGCACGGAAACCATGCCCGTAAGAGGCAAAGAGCGTCACGCTCCTCTGCGCTTGCCACACCACGCTCGCACGCGGCGCAAGGGTCACGAGGAGATGTTCTCCCGCCTGCTCAAGATCGAGGTGATAGTGAAAGAGCGCGCCGCGAACGCCCCCGCGAACGCGTACGCTTTGGTGGGGGCGCCAGCAAAGCTCAGAGAAGAGCGAGACCTCGTTCTGCTGGTAGTCGAGATCGCGGCGTATGGCGAGGATATTATCCTTATCCATGGCCAGCGCTTCTTCACGCTGCTGCCCCCAATCACCGCGCCACTCGCCACCCACACGCCACCGCCATCCAGCGGCCAGATGTTGCTTGTAGCGAATCAGTGCGCCAGCCGTGATAGTTTGCTGCTCTTGTCGACGCCTGTCGCCATTGTCCGCGTCGATCAAATACCCTGTGTAGTTTTCCATCAGGGTTAGGCCCCGCCACTGTCCGTACAATGTGCTGCGCAAGAGACCTCGCGACCAGGCTCGCTTCTGCGTCAACGCAAAGATAGCCCGTTGCGATTCGCCGCTCATCTCCCCAGGATAGGTGTCGTAAAAGCCCAGCGCGCCAGTCGCCACGTCGTCAAGGCTCAAGGTGCCAGGCAGGTCGAAGTCGGCCGCGTAGCCAAGAGCGAGCAACTCCACGCGCCCCACGCCACCGGTTAGCCCCTCTACAAGAGGCATCCGCGCCATGCCGCTCAGC
>JAFCZD010000641.1 GCA_019314525.1 Deltaproteobacteria bacterium | reverse complement strand
TGACCTTCCCCTTCCCACCCTGGGCCACGCGCAAAGAAGAGGTCCTCGACGAGCGCGACCCCTTCGAGGGCATGTAGCCACCATGCGCATCCTGCACACCTCCGACTGGCATGTGGGCAAAAAGCTCGGCCGCTTCGATCGCATGGAGGACCACGCCGCTGTGCTCGACGAGATCGTGCACATCGCCGATGAAGAGTCCGTGGACCTCGTGGTCGTCTCCGGCGACCTCTTCGATCGGCCTGCGCCTCCGGTGGAGGCCCTTAGCCTCACCGTGGATACCCTGCGGCGCCTCGCTAGGGATGACCGCCCCGTGGTGGGCGTGGCCGGCAACCACGACTCAGCTGAGCTCTTCGAGCTGCTGGGCCGGCTGATGAAGAGCTGGAATATCCACCTCGTGGGCGAGATTAAACGACCCGCTGAGGGTGGTGTGCTCGACTTGATGGCCGGTGGAACGCGTGCATTGGTGGCGTGCTTTCCCTTCCTGCGCGAAGGCAAGGTGGTGGACTTCATGCAGGAGGTCGACCAGTGGTATGGCGCCTACGCCGAGCGCGTCGCGCGCCTTTGTCAGGCCTACAACGCTTCTCTCGAGCAGCAGAAAGACGCCAACACCGTCACCTTGCTCACGGCGCATTTCTTGGTGAGCGGCGCCCGGCTTGGGGGCGAAGGCGCGCCTCGCGGCGAGCGTCTGCTGCATATCGGTGAGAGCTACGCGGCCACCGAGCAGGCTATTCCGCCGGGTCCGCAATATGTCGCCATGGGGCATATCCACGCCCCCCAAGCGGTGCCTGGGGCGGCCGTGCCGGCAGCCTACGCCGGCTCTACCCTTGAGCTCGACTTCGGCGAAGCTGGCGAGGGCAAGCGTGTGGTGCTCGTGGACGTGACCCCTGGTTTGCCAGCCACCGTGAGCAGTCGCCCGCTGACGTGCGGACGCAAGCTGCTGCGCGCTCGCGGCACGCTGGAAGAGTTGCGCGCACAGGACGAGCTGCAGGGCGCGTTTGTTGATTTGACCGTGGAGACCGAGGGGCCCCAAGAGGACCTCGCGCAGCAGGTCAAAGAGGACTTTCCGCTGATGGTCAAGGTGCGCGCCGACTACGCACGCGTCGAAGAAGAGCCCACCGAGGCGCGCCAGGAGTTGCCGTGGGATGACCTCTACCAAGCCTACTATCGCAAGACTCACGAGATCGACCCAAAGGATGAGCTGATGGCCGCCTTTCGCCAGATTTACGACGAGGTCAGCTGATGCGACCTCTGGAGCTTATCGTCGAAGGCTTCCGTTCCTATGGCGACAGAGAGCGTTTCGACTGGCGAGAGCGACGCCTGGTGGGCGTGGTTGGGCCCATCGGGAGCGGAAAGTCGTCGATCCTCGACGCCATCTCCTTTGCGCTCTTTGGCAAGACGCCCGTCTTCGAAAAGGACCGCAAGTCGCTGATCAACCAGCGCAGCGAGCTGATGCGCGTGGAGCTGGCCTTCGAAGTCGACGGTGATGTCTGGCGGGTGATCCGCGTGATTCGTCGTAAGGGCGCGGCGTTGCACTCGCTGCTCAAACACCCCGAGGGCGATCTCCAGGCGCAACCGGTGGAGGTCGCCAGCAAAGACCGTGAGGTCACGTCCGCCGTTGAAGGCCTACTTGGTCTCGACTTCCCCGCCTTCTGTCGCTCGGTGTTGCTCGCGCAGAATCGTTTCTCTGAGCTGCTCAGCTCACCGCCGGGAGAACGAGACCAGGTGCTCAAGACGCTCTTCGGCTTCGAGCGCGTCGACAAGATGCGCCAGCTAGCCAGAGAGCGTGTGGTTGAAGCAGAGGCCGAGGCCCGCGGCTTTGAGGCCCAGGCCCAAGAGCTTGAGCGGGATCGAGAGCAGCGGTCAGCTGTCAAGGAGCAGCTCGTGGAGGCGCAGCAACGAGAGCAAGCCTTCGCCGAGGTCGCCCCGCAGATCAAGGAGCAGGCCTTGGAGCGTGAGGCGCAGCAGCGGCACAAAGAGCAGGCCGACGCGGAGCTGACAAAGCTGGCAGAGATCGCTGGTGACGTGCCGGGAGCGAGCCGCGTCTCCGAGATGGCGAGGGCACGCGCGCAGGTTGACGAAGCGCTCACTGGTGCGGAGGGGGCGCTGAGGCTCGCAGGGCAAGCGCTGCACGCCGCGGAAGCGGAGCAGCAGGCGGTGGAGGAGGCTGTGGGGTCTCTGGCGGCGTTGCAGCGGGCCGAAGGCTTGATCGACAAGCTTGAGGAAGAGCGAGCGCGTCGCGAGAGCTTGGAGGCCAAGCAGGTGAACCTAGAGGCCGCGCGCGGCCGTGCTCGAGGGGACCTGCAAACCAAGGTGCTTCAGCTCAACGAGGCCAGGGCGGCTTTGGAGCAAGCCCAAAAGCCCCGAGCGCGGGCCGGGGAAGAGCACGCCGCGGCGCAAGGGGAGCTGAACGAACGCATCGCGCAGGTGGGAGATCGTGACACCCTCGAGGGCTTGCGAGATGAGCTGCGCCAGCTTGAGCATGAAGAGCGGAACTTGAAGGTTGTCGCCGAAGCGGTGACATCAGGAGAGCAGGCGTTGGAAGAGGGCGTTGAGCGTTTGGCCCGCGCTCAGGGCGCGTTGACGCAACGCGAAGAGGCCAAGGCGCAAGCGGCGGAGGCGTTGGCGAGTGTCAAGGGCGATGTGAGTGCGGTTGACGAGGTAGTGCAGCGCGCCCAACGCGACGAGATGGCGCTGACGCTGCGCGGCGGTCTGCAGCTGGGTGAGCGGTGCCCTGTCTGTGAGCAGCAAGTCCCCGTGCTGCCAGAGCAGCAGACATCTCCTGACGTCGACGCGGCCCAAGGGCGAAGAGAAGAGTTGCGCCATGTGCTGAAGCACGCAGAGCAGGCCTTTGCGCAGGCGGGTGAGCAAGTCGCGGCTCGAGAGCAAGAGGTGAAGACTCAAAAGGCGCGGCTTGTGGAGTTGCGTGAAACACTTGCAGGCAGGCATGAGGCCCTGGGTGGCGCGCAAGCGGCTGTGAGCGGCCGCGAGACGGCGTTGCGTGAGGTGCTTGGTAAGGGAGACCTCGCGACGCTGCTGAGGGCCACGGAGGCCGGCGTGAGGCAGGCCGAGGCGAAGATCAGCGAGCTGGCCGAAGAACATCGGCGTGGGCAAGCCGCTGAGAAGGACGCCGAGCACGCGTTGAAGCTGGCTGAGCTCGCCGAGGTCTCTTTGGTAAAGGAGCTGAGTTCTCTCGAGGGTCGGGGTGACGAGATCACGTCTGATGTGCAAGCGTCCAAGGAAAGCGGAGAGCATCTGGAGCACGAGATCACCACAGCCTTGGGCGCACCGCCCTTTCGCCCCCGCCTGACAAAGGCGCGGGAGCGTTCGAGGGTGGCGAGGGTGGCTTTAGAGGTGGCGGGAAAGGG
>JAFCZD010000164.1 GCA_019314525.1 Deltaproteobacteria bacterium | reverse complement strand
CTCGCTGACAGGCATGCGCCCCGCTGATCAGCTCCTCCGAGCCACGATGAAGCGACAGGGAGGCGAAGGCGGGTAGAGGCCTCTTTCGACGATCTCGAAGCCGGCGCTGGTGATGATCTCCTCCAGCTCGGCGACCTTCAGACACTTGACGTAGGGGGCGAAGCCCAGGCGTTTCATGATCGGCAGCAGAATGCCCCAGCGTCGGCCTTGTTCGCGCAGGCAGATCGTCTTTGAAATGAACCGTCCACCGGGCTTCAGCAAGTCGTTGACCCTGCGCACGCCGACGGGGATGTCCTCGAGCAGGTGCAGGAAGTTGAAGGCCATCACGACGTCGAAGGATCCCTCCTCCAGGTTTTCATCGAAGAGGGTGGCATGGTCGAAGCGCACATTCTCCACCTGCTGATGCACCGCCTTCTCCTTGGCGATTTCGATCATGCGAGAGGAGATATCGCTGGCGATGATCTCTTTGACGCTGGGCGCCAAAATGAGCGCGGTGGTCCCCGTCCCGCAGCCCACCTCCAGCACCTCGTCGCTGCCAGACAGGTGGTTCCTGGCGCGGTCCAGCGTCTTGTCGTAGTTCTCCATGTCCTTGACGGGCTTCTTCGAATACTTGAGGGCGAACTTGTCCCAGAATCTTGCCGGGTCAGACATGTCTTACCTTCCTGCACCACTCGGCTACAACCCCCGCCTGGGCGTCTGCCAGCCCACGATCATCGACAAAAAGAGAGCGAAGGGCTGACGGGGAAAGTCGCCCACGGGCAAGAATGCGCGCACGCCCACGCCAAAGTTGGACGCTGAGCCGCTCAGGAAGCGATACTCCACCGTAGGGGAGAATATCAAGGCGCTGGACGAGTCACTGGTCAATCTGTCGCCATCGTCGACGTCCGCAAACCCGCCCCCCACGCCCAGGCCGAAACGCAGCTGATGCTGACCTTCGGCCCCGTAGTAGCGCAGGTAACCCAGGCGAGAGAGCAAAAAGGCGGCCCCGTTTTCGCCGCCGTAAAAGCCACCCATCTCCAGAATCGACCAGAAGACATGCTGCCACTTCACGCTCACCGTTTGCAAGACACCGCCCCCCACCAAGCCCCCATCGCCAGTGGTGGCGGCGAAGCCCACCAGGCCCTCGAGGGCCACAAGTTCCGTGCGCTGCCCGAAGTTCTTTCGCACCTCGTGCCCCTCAGGTGAGATCTTCAGCTTGATATTGATCACCTTGCGACCGTCAATGGTGATGCGCGCTTTATGCGTGAGGTAGTTTTTGCGCTCCACCTGCAGCTCGTAGGTGCCCTTGGGCAGGTTGACGCGGTAGTTGGTGGTGCAGATAGCGCGGCCGTCCAAAAAGACCTGCGCGCCAACTGGCTCGCTGCGAAAATCCACGGCGAATAGGGGCTTTGTCGCCTTGGAGAGCCGCCCCATCACCTTGCCGCCCAACTTCACCCCACCCCCCTTTGCCACCTTGGCCAGCAGCCCGCTCACCCGGAACGTGTCTCCCCCAGGAGCCAGCTTCTTCACCATCACCTCCAGCGAGGTGACGATCTCGTCTTCGCTGCAGCCGCCGCGCACGGTGGCGGCGCGCTCGGCGGCGGCCCGCTTGAGGTCGAAGAGCGTGCCGGTGATGCCGCATTTGCTGCCGAGCTTGATCACCTGCGTGGCGAGTGTCTTTTGGGCTGCGAGTTCTTTGCCGATCTCGATCTGGCAGCTGCGCTCGTAGCAGCGGCGGTAGGAGTTGGCCTTCTGCGCCACCAAGCGCTTTTTCAGCTGGTCGCGCGGTACCACCTGGTAGTCGCCCGTGGCCACCAGGCTACCGGCCAAATAATCGCTGAGGCGATCGAGCATGGACGCCTGCAAGGCGATGCCTTTGGCCTCCACGGTGAAGACAGCCACGATGGGCTTTTTTTCGGCGGCGTGCGTGGCCGAGGCGGCAAAGAGAAGGCTGGCGGCGAGGAGAATGCGAGCGGCGAGCAACCCGCGCAGAACGAATGAAGTGTGCATAGAGATCCCTCGATGATGGGCAGGAGAAGATCGACCAACGGGGAGGTCTTACGCCAGCGCCGGGAGAAGCTCCCCAAGCGGTGACCTGGCTCCCACTCCCAGCTAAGCCGCGACGGCGGCCTCGGCCTCGGATCCATGGTCACGCCGTAGAGGCGATCGGAGACCTCCATGGTGTTGCGGTTATGCGTGATGATGATGAACTGTGAGTCGCGGGACATCTCGCGCACCATCTCGCGGAAGCGCAGCACGTTGGCCTCATCCAGCGGGGCGTCGACCTCGTCCAGCAGACAGAAGGGCGTGGGCTTCACCAGGAACATGGCGAAGATCAGGCTCGTGGCCGTGAGGGCCTTCTCGCCACCGGACATGATCTCCATCGAGGCGAGCTTCTTGCCGGGAGGCTGAGCGATGATCTCCACGCCGGCCTGGAGCAGGTCTTCGGACTCTGTGAGCACCAACTTGGCCCGACCACCACGGAAAAGCCGCGGGAAGACCTCCTGGAACTTTTCGTTCACGGCGTCGAAGGTGGCCTTGAAGCGCTCGCGGCTGGCGCGGTTAATCTTCTGAATAGCGCGCTGCAGCTGCCCGAGGGCGCCTTCGAGGTCGGCCTTCTGCGTGGAGAGGAACTCGAAGCGCTCGTTGAGCTCGTTGAACTCCTCAATGGCGGTGAGGTTGATCTCACCCATGCGGTGAATAATCTGCCGCAGCTGCTCGAGGCGCTCAAGCTCTTTGTCTGTAACAGGCTTATGGAGATGATAATCGAAGAGCACGGTCATCAGCCGCTCTCGGTAGCGGTCCCAGACCTGCTCCTCAAGGTGCTCACGCGCCATCTCTATCTCGCGCCGCTTGACGTCGAATGTGCCAACCTCTGCGTGCAAGCTGGCCACTTCTTCTCGCTTGACCTTGAGCGCCCGCTCCTTGTCACCAAGCTCTACGAGCTGCTCCTCGTAGCTCTTGCGCCCCTCAGCGAGGGACTCCTGCATGGTGGCGCGCTCGTCCACCAGCCCTGTGAGTTCCTCGCGAAGCTTCTCGACGCTCTCACGCAGCACCAAGGCGCGCTCACGCCCCTTGGTGCTCTCACGCTGCAGGCGCTCCATGCGCGTGCGACGCTCGCGGGCCATCTCCGCCAACTGGGCCAAGCGCTCCGCGATGGCCCTGTAGCTGGCGGCCGCCTGGGCGAGGGCGACCTTACGGTCGGTCATCGCAGCGGCGGCTTCATCCACCCATTGGCGCAAGCGGGCTTGTTCAATCAGCAGCAACGCCAGGATGTCGCGCGCCACGTGTCGGATCTCTTGTGCCTCGTGGGCCTGCCGCTCGAAGTCATGCATGCGAGTGCCCATGCTGGCCACCTGCTCCTGCATCTCCTGCAGCTCGCGCTCCATGCGCTCGCGGCGCCGGCGCAGCGACTCATCCTCGTGGCGAATGCGGCCCAGGTCCTTTTCGCGCGTGAGGATCTCCTTGTCGCTACGGTGACCGTGGTGGGTCGTCTCTTCGACGATCTCTTCCACGGCCGCGATTTCGGTCTTCACGCTGACCTGACGCTCCATCGCCGCGTCGAACTGCTGGCTGAGGTCTTGGATGATCGCCGTCAGCTCTTTGATCTCGCGCTTCTGCCGCATCAAGCCTGAGAGCTCGCCGGTCTGCGATCCTCCACTCACGGTGCCATCGGGGCCGAGGATCTCGCCCTCGAGGGTCACCAGGGTTTGATCGTCGACATGCTCCCAAACCGTGAGGGCCTGCTCCATGCTCTCCACCACCACGACGTCGCCGAGGAGGCCCTGGGCCACGCGCGAGTAGTTGCTCTCGCAGCGCACCAACGACATCATCGGGCCGACGACACCGGCGTGACGGCTCAAGGTGCGGCTCTTGGCCGGTCCGGCGGGTGTCCCCTCTTGCCAGACGACACCAACGGACGCGTCGTCGAGCCAGCTGCCGCGACCATGGCGCGAGATAAAGGTAGATCGCCCCTCTTTTCGTTGTTTGAGGTAGTCGATGGCCTCAACGCCCACCGCGTCGTCGGAGACGATAACGGTGCCGAGGCCGCGACCCAGCGCCGCCTCCAGCGCCACCTCGTAGCGCGCAGGCGCCTCGAGCACGTCGGCGACCACGCCGAGGATGCCCTGCTTTGGCGTGGTCTCGTCGCTACCTGTGCCCTCTGCGTCAGTGGGTTCTTCAGTGTGAGCGGGCAAGCTCGCAGCTTCCTGATGGCGCTGCATGATCGCGCGCGTGCCCTCACCGAAGCCCTCGTAGCGTGATTGGATCTCTTCGAGGGAGGTCAGGCGGCTGCGCCGACGGTGCAGCTCTGTGCGCATCACCTCGAGCTCCGCCTCGCCGCGCTTGGCCTGCTCGCGCAACGTCTCGAGGCGGCTCACCGCCTCCTCCCGACGGCTCTGCAGCCGCTCAAGGTCCTGACGCAGCTCCCCCAACTCCCCGTCGAGATCGCTGGCGTTTTCATGCAAGGCTGCGAGGCGCTCGAGCACCTGCTCACCCTCAGCGCGCCCAACTTCCAAGCGCCGGGTCACGTCCCCGCGGCGGGCCACGAGGGCCTCCGCGTTGGCCTCAGCGGCCGCGCCCTTGCGCTCTGCTTGCGCCAGGTCTGTGCGCTCGGCCTCGACGGCCGCCTCGAGGGAGGCCAGCTCATCGCGGAAGCTGCGATAGATCGTCGTGTGGGATTGGAGCTCTTGCTCCAGCTCCAGGCGGTGACGGTCAGCTGAGTCGGCCTCGGTCTTCAGCTCCCCATGACGCTCCTCGGTTTCGGCGAGGTGTTCTGTAAGTTGCTCTATCTCGCTGGTGGACTGCGCGGAGCGCTCTTCGAGCTCGGTGGCCTCACGTCCTTGATACTCCGCCTGGCTCTCGGCGAGCTTGACGCGGTTGTCGAGTTGATAAAGCGCCTCTTGCACCTGAGCGAGGCGACGCTCTTCTTCCATGGACGTCACACGAGACGCCTCAAGGGCGAGCTCTTGGCGCTCGAGGTCCTGCTCGGCGTCAACCTGCTGGGCCTTGGTGTCCAGAAGCTGAGCGTCGACGACCTTGGTCTCGGCGATATGCCCCAAGAGACGGTGCGAGGCGAAGCGCAGCTCGATGCTGCGCATCTCCTCTTTGTAACGCTTGTAGCGCTCGGCCTTCTGGGCCTGACGACGCAAGGAGCTGAGACGTTTGCCGATCTCCTCGATCACATCACTGACCCGCAGCAGGTTTTGCCGCGTGGCCTCCATCTTGCGCTCAGCGGCCTGCTTGCGACGGCGGTATTTGGTAATGCCCGCCGCCTCCTCGATCAGGTGTCGCCGATCCTCTGGCTTGGCGCTGACAATCAGCCCCACGCGCCCCTGCTCGATGATCGAATAAGCCTTGGTGCCCACCCCCGTGCCGAGGAAGAGATTCGTAACGTCCATCAGCCGCACAGGGAGCTTGTTGATCAGGTATTCGCTGGTGCCGTCACGGTGCAGGCGGCGTGTGACGGTTATCTCTGCGTAATCCAAGTACTCCAGTGGAACACGCCCGTCATTGTCGAAGGTAATGGACACCTCTGAGAGGCCTGCGGGGCCGCGCGAATCCGAGCCATTGAAGATCACGTCTTCCATGGACTTGCCGCGAAGGTGTTTGGCGCGCTGCTCACCCATCGCCCAAAGCAAGGCGTCGACAATATTGGATTTTCCACAACCATTCGGACCAACCACCGAGGTGATGGCTTGGCTGAGATCGATGCTGGTGCGATCACAAAAAGACTTGAAACCGCAAAGGTCGATTCTCTTAATCCGCATCAGGCTTCCTGCTGTCGTGGGGCGTCAAGGAATAGCAGAGCTAGCGCACCCTGAGAAGCGCAAACCACAACATCTTGTGGGGCAGCATCCACCCGCACCCACAAGGGCTAGTAGAGACGCCCATATTGCTCAGGTTTTCCCCGTGAGCGTGGTAAAAGAAAGCATGAGACGAGTTTTCGCGCTCGTCCTCATGGGAGCCTGCGCCTTTAGCCCAGATCTGCGGGCGGCACCAGGGGTGACCATCCGAGGGCGATCCACCCTCCTGCTCCGTAGCGTGGAGGTTCAGCAGCGCAGCACCACCGTCGTGGTGCGCCTCCTCGACGCGAGCTTGCGACGGGCGATCCCTCGCGCTCGCGTGCGGCTGCGGCTAGAGACCCCCAACGGTCGCGGCGTGATGGCGAGTGAGCGCACGGATCACCGCGGCGACGCGCGCTTTGAGCTGCGCACACGTCGGCGCACGTATCAGCTCTCCTTGGCCTATGCCGGTGACCACTACTATGCGAGCACCCAGCTCCAACGGCTGGTAGACCTCTCCAAAGCGACGGTGAGAATCAACGTGCGTTTCAAGCGGGCCCTCGACGCCTCGCGCCCCACACAGCGCGTTGAGCTGGCGCTCTTCGCCAATGACAAGCCCGTGGCCGGCTCCGTGCTGATCTTGGTCAACAAGAAGATCATCGCCCGTGTGCCCGTGCCCGCCACGTCCTTGGAGTTGGCCCTGAACACCGCGGCGCTGGGAAAACCAGGCCCCCTGCGGCTGCAATTTCACTTTCCTGAAACTCCCCTGCTCAACGCCGCCGACGCCGAGCTGCGCAGCATGTTGGTGACGCCTGTTAAGCTTTCTCTAAAAACAGAACAAAGTCAGCTGCCTCACGATAAAACCTTAACGCTTCGCGGGAGCTTACGAGACAGCCAGGGCGCCATCGCCCGCGCCACCGTGAGCCTGCAAGCCATGGGACACCACGTGCTCTCCGCGGTCACCGGAACTCAGGGTAAGTACCGCTTCCAACTGGCTGCCCGTGACTTTCCACCTGGGCCCCTGGATTTGCGCGCCACCTTCAGCCCCACGGTGCCCTGGCGCAAGAGCGCCAAGAGCCCGAGCGTGGAGGTGGAGGTGCTGCCGCCCCGCCCACTCTCTGTGCGGGCCTACGCGATCTCCACCCTTGGCACATTTCTGGCGCTCCTCTTGCTCTTAGGCTGGCGGCAACGCCATTTCTTGCTGCCCAAACGCCATCAGGCAGAGGCAGAAATAATCGCCACAGATGACACCCCCGCCGCTGCGGCGCTGGAGGGGGGCCTGGTGCGTGGACGTAGCCGGCATATCCGGCGCCACGAGCTGGGCATCGCCGGCACCGTCTGGGACCCTGCGGACCATCAGCCCATCGCCGGCGCTCGCGTCATCGTGTTTCCAGCGAGCTGTGACCCCATCGAGACCCAAAGCGATGAGCGGGGGTCTTTCACCCTGCACCCCTTGCCGGCGGGTGAGCACCAAGTCGAAGTATCCTCTAAGGGGTACCTCCGAGAGCGCTTCACCATCACCTTGCCCCACCGTGGGCGCTTGCACGGCATGCGAGTCAATCTCATCGCTGTGCGGGTTCAACTCTTGGAGGTTTACCGCACAGTCGCGCGCCTGCGCTTGCCGCGACCCGCTCTCTGGGCGCGCTGGACACCGCGAGATCTCCTGGTGCACCTCGGAGAGCCTTCGCGTAGCCCCTTGGCCAAGCTCTCCGGCCTCTTGGAGCGAAGCTATTGGGGCACAGAAACGCCCGATGAAGACGTCCTGCGTGATGCAAAACGACTGACGTCGGAAATCGACGACGCTCATCAAGCGTTTGATTCTCATGAGTGAGGTCGTGTGATAAGAAGCGGCCGCTTGTAGTCTCTGGAGGTGGCATGCGTCTAAATATCCATATTCTTTGGGTCTTCATGGTTGCTCTATCCTTGGGTGCTTGCCGGGGAGAGGATACGGTGTCCCCCGACGGCTCCATACCTCCCGACCGTGGACCCGCGGTGGACCGTTTTGTTACCGACCTCACCATCGGGCCTCCAGTGAAAGTGGTCGTCGCCACCTTCAACGTACGGAACTTCTTCGATTCTCAGGACGATCCAGACACATTCGACGATGTGGAGAGCGCCAGCGCAGTGAGCGCCAAAGTCAGGGCGTTGGGCACGGCTCTGCGTGCTCTCGACGCCGACATCGTGGCGCTGCAAGAGATCGAAACCCTCGCGCTGCTTGAGCGGCTCAACGGTGAGGAGCTGGGATCTCTAGGCTACACGGAGATGCGCCTGCTCGAAGGCAATGATCTGCGCGGCATCGACGTGGCGTTGCTCTCCCGACACCCCATTATCAGCACCACCAGCCATGCTCGGGACATCTTTGACGGAGTCGACGTCCAAGACACCGACCGACATGGCTTTTCTCGGGATTGCCTCGAGGTGGTGGTCGAGCCCTCCCCTGCCCGTCGACTGGTGCTGCTGATCAACCACTTGCGAGCTGCTGATTACAGCGATCCCCAAGACGCGTTGTTCGCACGCCATGCTCAGGCCGCCCGCGTGCGACAGATCGCTGATTCGACCCTCACCTGGGAGCCCAACGCAAACCTGGCGGTCTTGGGGGACCTCAACGACGTGCCCGAGAGCCGCACCCTCTCGTTGCTCACGCTGGGGGATCCCCCCCTCAAGGATCTCCACGACTCCCTCAGCATGAGCCAGCGCTATACCTATATCTACAAGGGCGACCAAACTGTCTTGGATTACATCCTCGCGTCTCCGGGGCTCGTTGCAGACCTCGAAGCGGGTTCAGCGCGCACAAACCACTCGTCCGTCTTTTCGACCACATCGGACCATTTCCCAGTGCTGGCGACGTTCATGCTGCGTTGATCTGCCCCTCGGTCCCCCCTGAGAATACCCCTCCTTTAGGCCATTCCCAGCACACAACCTCTCGACTATAGTCCCGCGCATGGAATGGCTGCAAAAGCTCGATTGGGCTGCAATAGTATTCGGAATCTTTGCCCTTGGCTTCGTCTTGCTGCTCGTCAAGGCCACCCGGCGAATGGGTCAGCGAGCCTATGACAAGGACGACAAAGCCAAGCGCAAAGGCCGCGACAAGAAGAAACGCCCCACCCGGGAGGCGCGCAAGGCTTCTGCGGATGATGATGATGATGATGATGATGATGATGAGGCCATCGATGGGGATGCGGTCCCCGATGAGGCCGCCCCGCGACGAGCACCAAAGGCGGCAAAAGGCAAAAAGGGCAAAGGACGGGCACGGGGTAAAGGTGCCCGCCCTACTGGAAAGCCCAGCGCGAAGGCGCCGGTTGAAGAACCCACCCTCGAGCCCACGCCAGAAGACGCAGAGGCAGGTCCCAGTGAAAAGGAGCGACTCACCCAAGGTCTCGCTCGTACACGCGGAGGGTTTGTTGCGCGTCTAGGCAAGCTCTTTGGCAGCAAGAATACCTTTGATGAGACGATGCTCGATGAGGTCGAGGAGGTGCTCTTCACCGCTGACATCGGTACTCGCACGGCCCACGAGATTATCGAAAGCATCCGCAAGGATTTAGGTAAGCGAGCAGGCACCGACCCCCAACAGGTTTGGAGCCACATCAAAAGCAAATCCGCGACGATGTTAGGCAAAGAAGAGAAGGCCTTCTGCCCCCCAGCGAAGGGCACGTCTCCCTTCGTGCTCCTCGTGGTGGGTGTTAACGGGACCGGCAAGACCACCACCATTGGCAAGCTCGCCGCCCGTTTCAAGCGCGAGGGCCATAAGGTGCTGCTCGCTGCTGGCGATACCTACCGAGCCGCAGCAGCCGAGCAACTCAAGGTCTGGGCCAAGCGGGCCGAGGTGGACGTGGTGGCGCGCCACGAGGGCGCTGACTCTGCCTCTGTGATCGTCGAAGCCCTCAAGCGCGCCAAGAGTGAAGGACATGACGTCGTCATTTGTGACACCGCAGGGCGCCTGCACACGAAGATCGCGCTGATGGAAGAGCTACAGAAGGTGCCCCGAGCCATGGCCAAGCATGTAGAGGGTGCGCCCCACGAGACCTTCATCGTGCTCGACGCCACCACCGGTCAAAATGCCATCACCCAGGCCACGAGCTTCCGCAAAACCCTTGATGTGACAGGCATTGTGCTCACGAAGCTTGATGGCACAGCCAAAGGTGGCGTCGTGCTTGGAATCACCAATGAGCTTGCGCTTCCAGTCCGCTTCATTGGCATTGGTGAGCAAGTGGATGATCTTCGTCCCTTCAACCCAAGCGCCTTCGTCGAAGCCCTCTACAGCCAGGAAGCGTCTGATAACTAAAGCTTTTTCACCTGCACAGCCTTTGAATTGTCGAAGTTTTTGTTGATCGCTGATGAACCGCTGTGCTATATTGTCCCAACTTCGAGCCGGCGTATAACTATTTGATATTTCACGGTTTTTTTGCTTTGTTCTCACGCCCGTTCTCACGCGACTTGTGAGGTTGCTATGGGAAAATTGAAGACGATTGTCCTTTCGAGTGTGATGCTGCTGGTCCTCGCCGTTCCGACGGCGACTTGGGCACAGGGCGCCGACGGCAAAGCTGAAGCCGACGTGCCTGAACCGCCCCCAGAAGCACCACCGCCCACCCCCGACGATACTCCTGAGCCTCCGCCAGCGACGCCGGATGAGGATGGAGGGCCTCCGACTCTGACGGGGACCACTCCTGAGGAGAAGCTCAGCCCGGAAAAACGCTGGGAAGCTGCGGAAAAGACGTGGAAGGACATCGTGGTGCTGCCACGTAAATCTTTCCTCAAGCGCAGTCGCCTCGAGTTGTTGCCCTTCATTGGCACGACGATCAACGATCAACTTATCCAGCACACAGCGCTGGGTCTCGAGCTGAACTTCTTCCTCAGCGATATCTTCGCTATTGGTGCCCGAGGCATCTATTTCCTCGACAACGTCACCAATGATGAGTTCTGGGTGCGTTACCACCTCAGCCGAGTCCCCACGCTCAACCGTTACCGCTTCGCGTTCTCGGGTGATTTTTCCTACACCCCCATTTACGGGAAGCTCACGGTCTTCAACCAGCAGATCTTTCAGTATGAGATCTTCCTCAGTGGTGGCGCTGGCGTCACCAACACCGAGGTCATTCCACGCGACTTCCAGAACGAACCCTTCACCAACTGGTCGCTGACCTTCCCCGTGGGTGGTGGCGCGCGTTTCTTCTTCACCAAATGGCTCGCCGCCCAAGTTTCGCTGCGGGACTACCTGATGATCGACCGCTTCGAGAAGCCAGGTCGTACCCTCACCAACGGTGATGACGCGAAGGAGAACGAATCCGAAGCGGTGTTCGTGCACAACATCCTCTTCACCGTGGGTGTATCTATCTTCTTCCCCCTCGACTTCAAGTACACGACCTTCCGCTAAGGAGCCTTGACGATGAGACGCTTCTGCCAAGTGACTTTCTTGACGTTGGTGGTGCTCTTGGCGCCACTGATCGCATCGGCGCAGGCTCCAGGGATGGTCCCACTTGATGAGCAAGTCGCCATTCGCCACCAATACGAGCTGCGCGACGGCCGCATCGAGTTTGGCCCTGCCATGGCCTTCACGCTCAACCGTGCGTTCATGGACGCCTTCATGGTGGGCCTTCGGGCGCAGTACCACTTCAACGAGTACCTCTCGTTGGGCACCGAGTGGATGTTCGGTGTCAACTACCAGTCCACGTTGGCTGGT
Organism: Deltaproteobacteria bacterium; assembly: GCA_019314525.1. Taxonomy (GTDB): domain Bacteria; phylum Myxococcota_A; class Polyangia; genus JAFCZD01. The sequence goes on along the minus strand of JAFCZD010000164.1, from coordinate 983 downwards.
GAGCTGGAAGATACCTACAAAGGCAAGGCTGAGAACGAAGACGACTGTATTGGTCAGGACCTGCCAGCAGACCAATGTTATGCCCTCAAGAAGAGCTATTTTTCGCGGCTGAAGCTCATGGGCGATGTGCGGGTCAACTTCACGCCCTTCTATGGCAAGCTGGGCATCTTCTCCGCCATCTTCCTCAAGTATGACTTCTACGTCTTCGGTGGCATGGCCTTCGGCATGACAGAGAATGACACCACAGTGGCTCAGGTGGACGAGACCAATGAATCGTTCAACCTCGGCATCGCCTGGGGCGTCGGCCTCCACTTCTATGTGAACAACTGGATCTCCGTGGGCTTAGAGCTCAAAGACCTGATGTTCATGGATAACGAGTCCGGCCAGGACATCACCCGTGGCCGAGAGGACGCAGAGCAAGAGAGCTGCAACGCAGGAGGCCCTTGCCGCCTGATCGACGGCGCTGACCGCTCCTTCCTCAACCACTTCTTCGCAGGGGTGAATTTTACCTTCTTCTTCCCCCGCAAACCCACCGTCGCCTTCTAGAAGGTGCGTTGGCGGCGTTGCTTCGTCGCTCGCATACCAAAAAGTATGCGTCGCTCCTTGCTCCTTGCCACCACACCTTCTAGGTCTATCTCACGTTGGCGGCGTTGCTTCGTCGCTCGCATACCAAAAAGTATGCGTCGCTCCTTGCGCCTAGCCACCGTGGCTCCTCAAAGTCGTTGCTCCTTGCCACCACAGCCCCCACGATTCCGTCATTCCCATCCCACGATTCCGTCATTCCCATCCCACGATCCCGTCATTCCCATCCCACGATCCCGTCATTCCCATCCCACGATCCCGTCATTCCCATCCCACGGTCCTGTCATTCCCATCCCACGGTCTCCTCATTCCCATGAAAATGGGAATCTAGATCGCTCCCATCTTGAAATGAGTCTAGTCAAACCTGAGTTGATGTCCGGGCGCTGGATGGCGCGTTGGTG
>JAFCZD010000163.1 GCA_019314525.1 Deltaproteobacteria bacterium | reverse complement strand
GAGCGCTGAGGCCCAAGGCGGTGGTGAGTCGGCTGGACGCCTTGGTGGATGGGAAACCGTCTGGGAAGTAGACGCCAGCGACCTGCGTTGGGGACATTCAACCTCGAGATCGACTTACTGCGGTCTAGTGCTGGTAACGCAGCACCGTACCATTCCTACCCACAGCCCAGATGTCGTGGGTGCTCGATCCCCAGACGGAGCGTAGGGTCTCGGTGGTATGGGTGGGCAGCTTGACCCAGTTTGTGCCATTCCAATGAGCGAGCATGCCCTCATCGCCCACCACGTAGACGTCGTCGGGGCCCGTGCCCCACACATCGCGTAGAATGCCGGAGAAGCCTGGGATCGTCTGCGCTGTCCACGTCGTGCCATCGAAACGGCTCACGATGTTGTCACCGACGACGACGATGTGATTGGCGGCCGTGCCCCAGATGCCATAAAGCGAGGCCGTAGGCACGCCGGGATCTGCGACGAGGGTCCAGGATGTGAGGGTGCTCAAGATCTTCGCCTTGAAGAGCGGGCCCGAGGTGTTGCCATTATTCAGGGCGACGGCATACGCGGTGGAGGGCGTTATGCCCGCAGGCCCGTGGGCCCAGATGTCGTTGAAGGTCGCCTCCATATTGAAGATGCCGGGGGTGTGATCATTCCACTTGACCCAGGCGCCGTCGAGGTAGCGAAAGATCTGAGCGTCGAGACCAGCGGTGAAGAGGTGGCTGCCCAGACCTGCGACGGACAAGATCGGTATAGAGGTAGAGAGTGAGGTGTCTCTTGTCCAGACGGTCCCGTCGTAATGGTGCATCGCAGATGAACCGCTGCCAGCCGCCCAGATGTCGTCAGCCGCCACGACATGCAGACTGAAAAAGGAACCCGCCGGTGGCCAGGTCGCCTCGGCCTCCCATGTTGTGCCATCAAAACTGTGCAACCTATCCGTTCCAGCAATATAGACCTTGGTCGTACCCCCCTCAACTGCATAGAGATCGGCTGTGCTGCCCGTCGTGATAGGTTCCCAACGCGCCGTGGTGAAACTGACCACAGAGTCCTGCGCCAGCGTTGCACCACGGGTGCTGCGCAGGGCGGTCGTCATGGTGAGGGTGTGCTCCGCGCCATCGGCCAAGAGCTGACTGGGTGTGAAAGTCACCACTCGAGTTGGCGCGTCGTAGCTCAGCGCTCCACCCACCGCCGTGTCACCCACGCCCAGGGAGAAGCTGGTGGGGGCGAGGGTCGAAGGGTCAAGCTCCGCAGAGAAGGTCACCCTGATTGGGGCACGAAGATCGGCACGAGGAGCACCTTCGGCGGGTGTGCTACTCACCACCGTCAGCGGCGCGAGTGAAAAACCCTCTGCTCGTGCATCTCTCGCCTGCTCCCCACTCTGGTCGAAAGTGCTGATGCTGTCGGCCACCAAGGTATCAAGCACGCCACCATCGAAGATCGCACGACAGACCTGGAAGGGCCCCTCCTCAACACAGACAAAGCCCGCTGGGCATTGTATCTGGTCGCAGTTCCGCTCATCTGGGCAGCAGCCAAGGAGCGTGAACGCAAGTGAAACAATGATTATCCTTGAACAATTCCCCATATGTCCCCTCCTGGTAAGGCGAGGAACGTATCACAATATCGGGCCAGAATGAAGAATGGGTAAATCCTCACAATACGCAGAGTGTCTACGTGTTGTCTGGCGCTGAAATACGCAAGTCGTCGGGAATGTGACACTTGCAGTGCCTGGCGGCTCTATCAGCTGGGAGGCTGACCATGTCAAACATTCAACGCATCCTTCAACGCATCCTCGTCGCGCTAGACTTTTCTGATTGCGCCTGGGACGTCGCCAACCACGCGCTCAAATTGGCGCAGGGGCTCGGTGCAGACGTGCTGCTGGTGCACGTCGACGAGCTCCCTCAGGGGATCAACAAGGACACGCCGGTGACAAATGAGGCTGGAGAGACTCTAGCGGCTGGAGCGTATCTCCACGGCGCAAGTGAAGGAGCCATGGCCGATTACCTGAAGTTCTTCGAGTCCAAAGGGGTCTCGGCAGAGTCAGACCTCCTCAGTGGCCCCATCGCTGAGAGCATCGTTGCCAGCGCCAACGAGCACCAGGCGGAGATGATCGTCATGGGGACCCACGGTCGCCGTGGCATGTCGCGCCTGCTGGCGGGCAGCGTCGCCGAAAAGGTCTCACGCCTCGCCAGTTGCCCTGTGACAACGTTGCGCACAGAGTACAAAGAGAGCTGCACCGCTCAAGGGTGTGATTGGTGCGACTCCCACGTCAGCAAGGAGCGACGCCAGCTCATGGCAGAGGCTGAAGGTTAGGGGCACCCCGCAGGACAGCGCCAATGCCTGGCCCCCCAGGCAGGATCACGCGCCCGCTCTTCAACTCCAGCCCTTCGAAGGGATCCTCCTCGAGCAAGAGGTGTCCGTCCAGGTCGGCCAAATCCGCCCGCAGCGCAAGATGGCCCGCAGCGGTAATGGCCAGAGACGACGCGATCATGCAGCCCACCATCACCTTCAAGCCCGCCCTCCGCGCGTCTTCGAGCATGCGCTTCGCGGGGATCAAGCCCCCTGCCTTGTCGAGCTTGATGTTCACACCATCATAACCCTCTGCCAGCTGGGCCACGTCAGCGCCCGGCTGCAGATCTTCGTCGGCGAAGATCTGCAAGGGGGAGCGCGCCTTGAGCCACCGCATCTCATCTAACTGGCCAGCGGCCAGAGGCTGCTCGACCAAACGCACGCCCAACTCAGCCAGCACCTCAATTTGAGTCAACGCCTCCTGAGCGCTGGGCCAGCCCTCGTTCACGTCAACCCACAAAGGTTTCCTAGTGACCCCGCGCACAGCGGAGAGGATCTCCGCGTCATGCTCACTGCCGAGCTTTATCTTCAAGAGCGGATAGGCTTCGGCCTCTTGAACCTTGCGGGCCATCACCGCTGGCTCGTCGATGCCAATGGTGAAAGCGCTCTCGGGCCCAGGCTCCAAGGGCCATCCCCAAAGCTCGCACAAGCTCTTGCCCATGCGCTTGGCGAGCCAATCATGGCAGGCCATGTCGAGGGCTGCAGCGGCGGAGAGAGACGAAAACTTCCCCCGCGCCCCTTCGAGCGCCTCGGTAAGCGCATCAGCGCTCTGGACATCACCCAATTCGAGGAGCGAGTCCTCAAGCTGTTGCAGCTCTTCGAGGGCCAGCTCTTGGGAGTCCCCGTAGCGCGCGTTGGGCGCCCCCTCGCCTTGCCCGACGATCCCTTCACACTCAACCCGCACCAGAATATTGAGGGTGCAGCGGTGGGTCCAACGCGAAATGCCAAAGGGGTGTTTGTAGCGCAGCGTGAGTGGAGAGGACTTGATGTGCGTTCGAGCGCTCATCCCGGACCTGCTGGCGGAAGTAATGAACCGTTCAAAACCCACCCAAGAATCTGTGAGGATCAGCGCGCGCGATCAAAGCTGTGAAAGCACATGGTGAAGTTCGCCCGCCCTTGGGTCAACGAGCGCACAGCCGTGGAGTAGCCGAAGAGCTGACGCATGGGCACTTGGGCCTTCACCAAGCGCTTCCCGCCGCGGAAGCCGAGCTCCTCGATCTGCCCGCCGCGTGCGTTGAGATCGCCGATGACCTCACCCATGAACTCTTCAGGGACGATCACCTCCATGGCCATGATGGGCTCAAGGAGCGCGGGCGAGGCCTTCTTGGAGGCGCGGCGAAAGGCTTCACAGGCAGCGGCGCGATAGGCGACGTTGTTGGTGGCGCCTTCCCGCAAACCAACCCGCAAGAGCGTGACCTCTACATCTACAAGGGGGAAACCAGCGCTCACCCCTGCGACGGCGGCGTCGTGCAACCCTTCCATCATCGACTCGACGAGGGCTGGCGAGATCGTCTCTCCCTCGGGGAGCGCCACGTGGAAGGCCATACCGCTGCCCCGCTCACGGGGCGCGACACGGACGCGAGCTTTTCCAAAGAGCTGCTCATCATCGGATTTACGCTCGAAAACGTACTCATCCTCAGCGCTGTCCAAGACCGTCTCGCGGTGCACAACCTGCGGCTTGCCGAGGCGAGCCTCCACATGGTACTCGCGCTCCAGGCGATCGATGATGATGTCCAAGTGCAGCTCGCCCATGCCGCTGATCAGCGTCTGCCCCGTCTCCTCGTCTTCGGAGACGCGAAAGGTGGGATCCTCGCTGGAGATCTTTTCGAGGGCGAAATCGAGCTTATCCTTTTCGGCGAGAGTTCGCGCCTCCACAGCACGCGAGATCACCGGTTCGTAGCTGTCGATGCGCTCAAAGATGATGGGGTCATCGGCCGCGCAGAGCGTGTCACCAGTGACCGCGAATTTCAAACCCACAGCGGCGACGATATCGCCAGGGCCAGCCTCCTCTATTCGCTCACGCCGGTTGGCGTGAACCTTGAAAAGACGCGCCACCTTCTCTTTTTTTCCCACGCGGGGGTTAAAGATATCCATGCCTGCACGGATACGCCCCGAGTAGACGCGCAGGTAGACGGCTTTGCGCCCCTGCTCCATCTGCACCTTGAAGACCAACGCTGAGGCTGGCGCCTTGACATGGGCCGGCCGCTCGGCGGGCTCTTCTGTTCGTGGCACCACCCCTATGGCAGGCAGTACATCCAGCGGTGAGGGCAGAAAATCCACCACCGCGTCCAGGAGCGGCTGTGTGCCACGATTGCGCAGCGCGGCGCCGCAGAGCACTGGGATGAACCTGCTCTCGACACAACCACGCCGAATCGCCTTGCGCAGATCGGCGACCTCGATCTCACGTCCCTCGAGATAGGTGTCGGCGATGGCATCATCAACATCAGCTGCGGCCTCCACCATCACCTCGCGAGCTAGCTCCGCCTGCTCCTGCAACTCTGGCGGGATCTCTGCGATGCTTGGCTCTTGATCCTCCGATGAGCTGGCCCAAAGGATCGCCTTCATCTCGAAGAGATCGATCACACCACGAAAGGCGTCCTCGGCACCAATGGGGATCTGCAGCCGCACAGGGTGGGCGCCGAGTCGCTCGCGCATCTGATCGAGTGTGCCTTCGAAGTCAGCTCCCACGCGATCCATCTTGTTGATGAAGGCGATGCGCGGCACACGAAACTTCTCGGCCTGCCCCCACACGGTCTCGGACTGCGGCTCCACGCCCCCCACCCCACAGAAGACGACGACAACGCCGTCGAGGATACGCAGGCTGCGCTCCACCTCGATGGTGAAATCGACATGGCCAGGGGTGTCGATGAGGTGCAGCTCGTGCCCGCGCCACTCGAGGGTGGTCGCGGCCGCTGTGATGGTGATGCCTCGTTCTTGCTCCTGAGGCATCCAGTCCATCTGGGCTTCGCCGTCGTGCACCTCTCCCATGCGGTGAATACGCCCCGAATAAAAGAGGAAGCGCTCGGTGACCGTGGTCTTACCGGCGTCAATGTGGGCGACGATGCCTATGTTGCGGACACGCTCTAGCTTTGCCATGGCAGGTTTTCGGATATAGCCGCGACGGGTAAGGCCTTCAAGTGCAATCACTGAAGTTTTATGTTTTTCAGGTGGTTTCGGCGCACTGCGTTGGAGATCTTCACCCTTTTTTTTTGTTCGCGCCTAGATTGGCTGCCAGTTGCCAGCTCCATGGACCTCGGGTATTGACCCTTTGCGCCATTGATTGCAGACTGCCTGGCGCTTGAGGTGAGGAAATGAGGCACATATGAGCCTGAAGGGCTTGTTTTCTAAAGATGGTCGCAGGGAACGGTCGCTGCAAAAAGCGGTAGAGAAGGCGACCAACCGCAAGATCAAAACCGACGACCGGCGACCGGCATTGCACATGCTCGCCGAGGATGGTAGCGACCTGGCGGTGACGGCCCTGCTCAACCGGTTGGTCTTCAACTATGACATGAACATCGTCACCGACGAGGAGGAAAAGCGGTATGTCTTTGATGTGTTGGTCTCCTATGGTGACCGCATCATCGACCTGCTCAGCATTCACCTCAAGAATGCTCCCACACTCTCGTGGGGGCTCCGCATCCTCGGTGAAGTGTGCGAAAAGGAGCGCGGCTGGGAAATCCTAAAGGACGTCCTCAGCGACTACGACGCCGAATACGAACGTGATCCAAGCCGCAAACAGCAGTTGCTCACCTTCCTCGGCGAATTCGAACATGAGGCCGTGGCCAAGACGATCTTGCCCTTTCTACCCGACCATGATGAGACCGTGCGCTTCATCACCACCGAAGCGCTCTTCAAACGAGGCGACGCTGACGTCGCGCGGGAACCACTGCTCAAGCTCCTGATCGATGGGGATGAGGAGAGCTTGCGCATCAAGAACCGAATCGCCGAGGGCTTCAGCGAGAGCGGGTGGGTGGTCAAGGGCTACCGTGGCACGGTAGAAAAGAACCTCAGCGCCATGGGATCGGAGTATGTCGTCGATGGGAAAGGGCGCATCAGGCGCAAAAAGGGACGTTAAATGCGGTTTCCAATGACGCCAAGGGGGCATCTGGCCCTCAAACGGGAGCTACGGGAGTGTAAGGCCGAGCGCCCCAAGCTTGCTGAGATCATCCTCGTGGCCCGCGAGCTTGGGGACATCTCTGAAAACGCAGACTACGACGCAGCCAAGGAGCGCCAGGCCTTCCTGGAAGGGCGCATCATCGAGCTCGAATCGAAGATCGCCCAGGCAGATGTGATCGACCCGGGGGCCCTCTCCGGCGACCGGGTCGCCTTTGGCGCGACAGTGGAACTCGAAGAGGTGGACTCTGGCGAGACCAAGACCTACCAGATTGTCGGCCAAGACGAGGCCGACGTTAAGAAGGGGATGATCTCCATCACCTCCCCTGTGGCCCGGGGGCTGCTAAAACACGAGGTGGGCGACGAGGTCGTCGTCAACGTCCCTGGCGGACAAAGAACCTACGAAATCGTCAACGTGAGCTTCGGCTAAGCCGACGCGCGAAAGAGGCAGATCATGTGCACATCAAGCTCGGCGCTACTTCGCCTTCCCATGGCCCTCCTTCTGCTGGCTCCGCTGCTCCTCAGCGGCTGCAAGCAGGCCGAGGGTGACCGCTGTCAGCTCAATTCGGACTGCTCCGATGGGCTGATCTGCTGCTTCTCCGTTAACCCGCCCCCACTCGAGCAACGCTATCTCGGTGGCACCTGCACCCTGGCAAATCAATGCAGCACCACACAGGCCGATCTCGGGATAGATGACGGAGGGACGCTGGACACGACGCCTGCGGTGGACACAACGCCTGCGGTGGACACAACGCCTGCGGTGGACACAACGCCTGCGGTGGACACAACACCTGCGGTGGACACAACACCTGCGGTGGACACAACGCCTGCGGTCGACACAACGCCTGCGGTGGACAGTACCGTGGACGCAGTGGACTCCGACGGCCTCCTGGACGGTCAGTAGATCCCCCCGAAGCCCGCACCGTAAAGCCCGCACGGTTGATTCCCCCCCACCACGGTTGATTTTCCACTGAGAAGGCGACACTTAGGCCCGAGACCGTTGAGCACCCGGCGGGGGCTCAACCCTCGCGTGGCAGGACGCAACAAGTGGGCCCACATTGAGGCGCTGCAACGGCTCGGAGAGTTTCTCATCGCACACCGCGAGGCGTGGCGAAAATGGAAAGAAGGCGCGCAGAACGTGGTCTTTCCCTACGCTACCTAACGACTGCCGACCCGAATAATTCAAGAAATGAACCGTGGTCAGGGCCAGAGAAATGAACCGTGGTCAGGGCTGGAAACATGAGGCGATTCTATTTGACCCTCAGCGCCAACCCCAGCCTCTCTCTCGCGGCAAAATACCGTTCGCTGGCAGCATAACGAAAAATCTGCGCGACCCGCTCCTTGCTCGTCAAGCCCTCCTCCATCGCCAAGGGCTGGGTGCTGCTGGCGAGCCGAGCTGCAGTGGTGAGATCGTCACTGAGCAAGAGCCCCGCCCGGTCCAGAGAGAGCTCCACCGCGCGCATCCAGCGCTCAGGGCCACCCAGCTTCGCCACCTCCACGAGATCGTCGTACCGTTTGGCGAGGGCATCCAGAGAGCTCGCCGGCAAATCCGAGTGGAAAGCGCTCGCGAGGCGGTCGATCACCTCCACGTCTCCCTGCACTGGGTAATCAGGGTTAGTCACACGCACACTAGCGAGAGCCAACGCCTGGATTACGGTGGGTGTCGGGCTCACATAAAGTATCGCGTGCTCTGCCCGCATCAGCGAGAGCGTCCGTGTGAAGTGAAAGACCAGCTCCCGCTCGTCACAGCCCGCCTCCACCAGCGCAGGATCGACAAAGAGCACCCGCGAAGGGCTCCCTTCCTCCTCGGTCATCGCCACCAACGAGAGGGGGTCCTTCGCAGGCTTGAGATAAAGCTCATTAGGTGAGACCTCCAGCATCTCGCAGACGTAACGGAACGTCCGCGCGTAAGGTCGGGTGTCGTCCTGTGGTTGCAGTTGCTTGTCAGCCTTCAGCTGCATCACGCTCCGCTCTTTGAGCGCCATGGGCATGAAAAGCGGCATGGTGATGCCAAGCATCTCCGAGATCGCCTGATTCTGGGTTGGATGATAGATATGAGCGCGCCAGAGTTCGTCATCCGACATGCGGCTTGTCGCACGCCTGATATCTCCTCGTGGACGAAGCTCTTCCACCAGCTTCTGCTGAGCCTCGTTCGCGCTCTTGAGCAGCGAGAGGGCCAGCGCCACACAGTAGGCCTTGTCCATCTCTTCGCGCTCACGGTAGATCGTAAAGAGGGCATTGTAGGCGTCACGATCCAAGGGTTTGCGATCGAGAATCCGTTGATTCACCGTCACGGCCTTGTCGTAGGCGTCCTCCCCCGCTGAGGCGTAGAGCCGCGCCAGCTTCTCCTCATCGCCCTTCTCCTGCCCTCCGAGCTTGTAGAGGCTCTCCAGGGCGATGATCGCCTCTCGTCCGTCCCTCAGCTCCTGATGGGCGAGGTTGGCCATCTCTCGCCAAAGCACAATACGCTCGCTGCGCGGCGTGCCCGCGGGCAGGCGTTTCAACATCAAGCGATAGGCGCGCACCAATTTGTCGTACTTCTTCTGGTCCGTGTAGAGCTCCTTGAGCAGCTCAAAGGCAAACATATTGGTGGGGTCAGCTTGCAGCGCCTCATTGAACGCCTCAGCGGCCTCTTCGGGGCGCTTCAGCTCGTCTCGCAAGATCATCGCCGCCGTATTATGCAGACGATAACGATGGCTCGCCTCCTCCTCGAGAGAGACCATCTCCTTGATCGCCGCCAACGCCCCCTCCCATGACTTCAGGGAGACGTGAACCTCCATCTCTTTGTGCAGGATGCGGCGCAAGTTGGGGCGTACATCAAGGATCTGCTCATAGACCTTCAGCGCTTCACGCGGCCGGTCGAGCTCTTGCACGAGGAGGTCACTGATAGCCTCATAAAGCGTAAGCCAAGGGTCGCTGCCTTGGGCATAGCTTTCGAGGAGGTGACGCTTACAACGAACCACAGCCTCGTAGTCCCGCTTCTTCTCGTAGATGCCTATGGCCCGCTCGAGCACCTTCGGGTTGTTGGGCTCGACCTCAAGGGCCTTCTCCACCATGTTCTGGGCTTTGCTAGCGTCGCCCTGGGCCAGGCGAACCTCCCCCAGCTTGAAGAAGATCTCCACCAACTCATCGTCTGAAAGCTCACCACGGTGATGAACCAACAAAGACTGCCACAGCTTTCCAGCTTCATCGTAGGACTCACGAGCAAAAAGCAGCTCGGCGAGCCCACCCAACGCCTCCTTCGAGGTCGTGTCCAGTTGATGAGCGGCGCGCAACGCCTCTTCAGCACGGTCGACGTTACCCAAGCGCTGCGCCGCGTTAGCCAGCTGCAGGTTTCGCTCGAGCCGTGGCTTCCGGCCGCTCGAATCGGTCTTGCGGAGCACCGTCTCCAACAAAGGCAACGCCTTGGAGAAGTCCTCCGCTGCGAGCAGCAAGTCCACAGCGCGCTCTGCACCCGCCAGGTGCTCTGGATCAACCTCCAGCAGCTGCTCGTAAATCTCCAGCGCCTTCTCAGGATCGCGGATCTTGTCCAGGGTGAGTTCCGCCGCGTCAAAGAGGAATTTGACTCGCTCCAGCGAGTTCTGGCTGATCCTCGCCGCCTCCGCCAACATTCGTGCGGCCTTGCCAAAATCGTCTCGTGAACGATGGAGTTCGGCCAAAGCGACCACGGTCTCCAGGTTGTCACCACGAAGTTCGAAAGCCCGAGCCAGGGCCACCTCAGCACCTTCGAGGTCCTGGAGGTGACGTCCCTTGATCACTCCAGAGTGCCGCAGGGCGTCCACCCGCCGCTCCCCTGTCTCACCTACCTTGGCGAGCTTATCCAACATATCAGCGGTGTCACTCCAACGCTCAAGGCGCTCGTAAACGCGCGCCAACGAGGCGACGGCGATGGCATTCTCACCGTCCATTTCGAGCATGGATTCAAAGGCGTCGCAGGCCTTCTCAGGCTCCTCGAGGTGCTCCTCGTAAACTCGCCCCAGGGCGGCGAAGAGCACCGACCGGTCCTCGAGTCGCTCAACGACGGCGATATGCCAACCGTAGGTCTCCACCAGCGATGGGTAGTCTTTGAGCTGCCAGTAGAGGCGCACCAGGTCGCGATAGGTATCTTCCGTCGCGCCCCCCAGCTCGTGAATCTTGCGCAGATACTCAGCGGCCCGCCGCAAGCCCCCTGCCTGCGCCTCCCACTCCGCCGCCAGCCGCTTGTAGAGGCCCATGCGCTCGTGATCGTCTTTCGCCGCAGCGATGCGCTTATTGAGCACTTCGAGGTACTCGTCATTGCGCTCGGTGGCGTCATAGAGGCGCTCAAGAGCCCGCAGCGCCTTGGCATCGTCGGGGTTGACCTCAATCAGGGCGCGCAGAACGTCGATAGCCTCATCGGGGGCGTCGAGCTTCTCCGTGAGCACCTCAGCCAAGACATGCCGGTAGCGAGCCAGGTCCTCCGAGATATCACTCAGAGGGATACGCCTCCGCATCAACTCGGCCAACTCCTCCCACATCTCTGTCTTCTGGAAGAGGTCCATCAGGGCGTTGAGCGTGGAGAGCTGTGAGGGGGCGACCTCCAACGCGTGACGATAGGCGGCGATCGCTTCTTCGTTGCTGCCGAGTTGGTTAGCGTGCAGGCTGCCCAACTGCTCGAGAAGATCAGCGCGCCGCTCCAGATCCTCCTCAGCCTTGGCCTGCCGCGCGAGCAACTTGGCCTGCTCTTTGTGATCACCCTTTGTCTTCTGTACCGCCGCCAGCGCAGAGAGCGCTTCCGGGTGGTTTGCGTTGAGGGAGAGCACGTGATTGAAGGCCGCCACAGCATAATCTTCGTGCTGAAGCTTCTCAACGTACATGCGTCCCACTCGCACCCACCACTCACAAGCCACGCGTGGCTCCTGCTGATGCTGCGCCACTGCGCTGTACTCCTGAACCAGCTCGCTCCACAGCCCTGTCGCCGCAGCCAAACGCTCGAGGTCCTGCTGCAGCTCGAGGTTCGACGCGTCCTCGCGAAAGGCGGCCTGGAGCGCGGCGAAGGCTTTGCCCTTGTCTCCCACCTCGTTTTCGAAGATCCCCGCCACATCACGCAAGGTCTGGTGACGCTGTGCGGCATCAGGCTCCACCTCGCTGCGGCCTAGGAGCAACACCACGAGGTTGTCCCACTCTTTGGACTCACGAAAAACAGCCTCGAGCTTGGCGATAACCTCGCGAGCCTGAGCGTGTTTGGGATCATAGGCCAAGACCTCGAGCCATCCGCTAAGATCATCCTCCTCTCGCGGCAACACCACGCCTTCCCCGCTACCATCGAGTTCCTTGAGGAAAGCATCAACGCTCTCAGGGCGCTCTTCGGGGATCGCTCTCAAGCAGCGACTCACCAGCAGGTCGAAGCGGCGAGCTGCCGGGTTGGCCTCGGAGATACGCGTGAAGCTCCCCACAGGACGCTCCCCTGTGAGCATGAAGTAGAGGGTCGCCCCCAAACCATAAATATCAGCGCGTTCATTGACGTCCGCACCCGCGAGCAGCTCCGGGGCCCGGAAACCCTCGGATCCAGGGAAGGCCGCGATCATCCGCCCCTTCTGGGCTCGACCTGAACGGAAATCCATCAGCGCGACCCCGCCCTCGTTGCGCACGAAGACATTGGAGGGCATCACGTCCAGGTGCAA
>JAFCZD010000162.1 GCA_019314525.1 Deltaproteobacteria bacterium | reverse complement strand
GACGACGACATCGCAGACTCTGGGTGCACGGCGACTCTGATTGGTCCCCAACTGCTGATATCCGCCGCCCACTGCTTGATCTACGACCACTACACCTTCGAGACCGACGACGGCAGCGGGTATCACGTCACGGGCGTCGTGCCACATCCGAGTTACGATACCAACGTGCCCTGGAATAACGATATCGGCCTGATCTTCTTGGAGGCTGACGTTCCCATCGAGCCCCTCGCCGTGACCACCGAGACGCTTCAGCCGAAAGACCTCGTGACCTTGATCGGCTTCGGTCTCACGAGTTCAGACGCTGAAGATCAGGGGATTAAACGCCTCGCTCAAAACGAAGTTGGAGCTCTGAAGCCTCTCTATTATGAAATAGCAGGCTCTGCAGGCGAGTATGGCAACGCCTGTTATGGCGACTCGGGTGGGCCCATGCTCACCGAGCGCGACACCATCAGCGGTGTGATGTCCTTCATCACAGGTGCGTGTGGCGTCGGCACCACGCGCATCACGCGCATGGATACACATCTATCATGGCTGCGAGAGGTCAGCGGCGGATCCATGGTTGAAGAACCTCGGCCCCCAGATGCCACCGTGGACAGCGCTTCCAACACGCACGAAAAGGAAGACCAAGGTGTGCCTTCAGATGCCGGTATGATGCTTGATGACGACATGCGCGAGAGCGATGACATGGCGGCCTTTGGAATGACACCTACCCCAAGCGCGTCTCCGCGCCTCACCGGCGGCTGCACTCTGGTGTCCCACCATCTGGCTGCTGGTGCATACCCCCTCCCCCTTCTTCTGCTCCTTTTCGGCCTGTTTAGCCTGCGGCAATCTAAGACACGTCGGTAAAACATTTCCCGCCCATGTTGACAATCTGAACGTTTCTTCCTCCGCTCCGCCCAGAAGCCGCCGCAGATCACATAAACTCAAGCACTTACGCCCTCGGCACACTTCTGGCAACGCATCGCGTCACCGACAACACCCCACATCAATTGGGGAAGGAAATGGACGCAATGAAGACACAAATACTCAGCATATTCACCACAGCGATGATCAGCCTTGTCGCAGCATGTGGCGGCGAAGTGGAGTCTGTTGACGAATACGTGGTGCTTGGCAAGGCCGACAATGGTGCCCCAGCCGCCGTTCAGCTTGTGTATGCCGACTCGTGGACCCACTCCAAATACGGGATGTCATCGAAGGAAAGAAACTTCGTCGTTCGCGTGCAGAACATCGCCTACCACAAGGATGTGGTCATTCACGTCGAGACAGCGAGCGGCGAGTGGGTGGACATCGCAGCCACCTATGTAAGCGGCGCGGCAGGAAACACGGAGCTTTGGAAAGCCCGCGTTCAGAGCGATGGCTACGGCCGGAAGTTCGTCGTCAAATACACCGTCAAGGGCGTCACCTATTGGGACAACAACAATGGACGCGACTACGAGATGGGCGACGCCGACGGCCCCATGCTTGGTGTGGGCGTCAACGTGCGCATGAACCAGGCTTTCTTCACGAACTACAACAGCAGCGCTCGCTCCCTCCGCGGCACCATCGATGTGCGCAACCTTGGCTACAGCAAGAAGGTCCGCGTCCACTATAGCACCGATGGGTGGCAAACAGAGCAGACCACTGACGCCCGTTACCTCGGGTACATGCGCATCTATGGCTACAGCGGCGTGCAGAACCCCAACGTGCATGGCATCGAGGGCTGGACCTTCGAGACCTACGTGTCAGGCGATAAGGTAGACTACTATGTGACCTACGAGGTCGACGGCCAGACCCACAGGGACAACAACTACGGCGCGAACTACACCCTCACGAACTAGTGGGCCTGCCCTCAGTTGGGCCTCCTGCCACTCCCTCACCTGCGCGACCGAACTTCCCCGTCAATCGCGGTCAGGCTCTTTGCTTGTCACCAGCGAACGATGTTAATGCCGATTCCAAAGATAGGTGCTCTTAGAGCCTCAACACGCCTCAGTGTGAGGGGCGGCGCGGTGTTCGCGTTGCTGATTACGCCCCTACTTCTCAACCCTGGGTGCAGCAGCCCCGCGAGCGATAGTTTGTGGACGCCTCTTTATTGGATCCGGGGGACTGCAATTTGATACGGGCGTGTGCGCTGGGGCTCTGCTCGATGGCTACGAGGCACTGGCCTTCTGGACGATGGACCCACACAACGCGCGGATCGTCTACCACGAGATCATTCTGGTCGCCCTCGCGCGACTGGCCTTGCTGTCGGATGATCCATGGCTGCATTCGGTGGTGCGTGTCGCTCATCAACGCAGTCGGGACGAACTCTTAGGGAGTGGTGCAGCCGCTTTGGATGATGCGTTGGAAGCACATCTCATCACCCGAACGTTGGGCCTGGACGGACAGCGGGTGGTGTCGTTGATCGTCAACGGAATGCTACCTGAAGGCTGCCCCAACGCCCTGAACCTCGGTGCTTGGCTCCGGGAGGAAGTTGGCCAACTGAGCCGTACTCATGCCACAGAGACTCAACAGCCCGCCTCAGCCTCGAACCTCCAGATCAATCACGCCCCGCCAAAGAGATGACGATGCGCAGGAGGTACCAGAAGAGCAGCGCGATGGCGGCGAAGAGCGCCAAGGAGGCGGAGACGTGCTGGTCGGTGCGGTAGTGATGCAGCACATTGGAGGTGTAGTAGAGCACATAACCTCCAGCGAGGATCACCATGGCGCCCGAGAAGATCAGCCCCAGCTTGAAGCCAAAAATAGCGCCTACGACGATGATCCCCAGCGCGGCGAACGCACCCACCATCAGGGCCCCGCGCATGAAGGAAAAATCCTTGCCTGAGATGAAGACCGTCATCGTCAGACCAGTGAAAACCACCAGGGTCAAAATGCCCGCCGTGGGTAAGACCGAGGGGTCGGAGTACGCTGTGGCCAGCAATAGCAGCGGCAAGAAGATGATGGCTTCAGCGATGACGTAGAGCCCCAGCCCCATATACTGCATCGCTGGCGAGGTGTTACTGCGCGCCCAACGATCTGCGACCCAGCCCACCACCATGAAAGCCAGGAGCACGCCAATCCACGCGCCACGCCCCGTGGTGAGCAGCTTGTAAGCGAACGCCCGCGTGAGCTCCATGCTGAGCAACACATACTCGAGGGCTACGAAAGCGACGATCGCTCCGGCCAAGTGAGTGTAGGTGCGCCGAATAAAAGCCACCCGCTCATCCACCCCCACATTGATCACTGCACCTGGTACCGCTTCAGCATGTCCAAAAGCCATGGTAATCTCTCCTCTTGTCTGCGAATGCCTAGCGTAGCAGCCCAACTGCGGGGTCTCAATGCGGGGTCTCGCAGCGTCGTCTCAACCGGGCATGCCTACTTGAAGAGCTTGCCCGCCAGGGTTGGCTCTTTATCTGTGCGCGTGCCGAGCTTAATGAACGTGGAGAGCCGGGCGACTCCTTCGGTGTGAAGGGTCTCGTGAACCCGCTCGATGGCTGCAAAGATCGTATGCATCTCGCCCTCGACGTTCGTGCCATAAGAGTGCAGCTGGACCTTCAGCCCCGCCTCTTCCAGCAACGCATGGGCGCGTTTGACCTCGTTACGCACCGAGACGCCCGAACCTATTGGGATGACTTGAATTTCTGCCAGTGCTTTCATGGTAGCCTCCACCTTCTGGGGAATTCTATCAGAGTCTGCATCCTTCGCACTAGCACTAGCGATAATTCTGCAATGACAGAATTTATTTTCATGCTATGATCTGTTTATGCTCTCTGAATTATTCAAACAACTGGATACACTGACCCACGAGAGCAACCGCGAGCGCACAGAAGAAGGAGTACCAACGATCACCGTTGCCGAATTCCGGGTGGTGGGACAGATGGCGCTATGGGAGGCGGATCTGGGGCTCGACTTGGCCGCAACCCATGATCTCGACGCCTTCGTCAGGGCCGAATACTGGACACAGAAGCGCTTTGAAGAGTTGCTGGGCCGGCACGGTCTCATCCTCGACGAACAATCTGAATTGATCTGGATGCCCCAGGAGACGGCCTATCAGACCATCTACCAGGGGCGATGGGTCACTGGGATGGTTGCACAGCCAGAATACGTCTTGATCTCCAAGGCGCGCACAGCCCCACAAAAGAACCGCAGCCTGCTCATCGAATACATCGCCCAACGTGCATCCGACCTCTTCTTCACCCTGGCCGAGACCTACAAACTGGATCTCGAGGGACTGATGCAAGATGACATTTGACAGAGAGGCTTTGGTCGCCAAAGCAAAACAACAACATGCAGCCATTAGACGCCACAAAAACGACCCTCGTTATGCGCGGGTTATTGGACGACTGATTCGTGCCGGGCTGCTCTCGCACACACATATCAAGCCCTCCACACAGCCTGTGTCGGTAGACGACGCGTTGTGGGTTGGAAAGTGGGAGCCGCGCGTGTTGGAGCTCTTGCCCGCGATCCTGTTGAAAAAACCCAAGTTCTTTGTGACCCGCGGATGCTTACCTGGGGACATTCAAGCGGTCCTTGATGGCATCCGTCACAACAAAGCGGTGGACACGTTTCGCGGTGTTCCGGCCTATCTCTACCTGCGCTGGGTACCTCGCGTTGGCCACCGAAACAAATATCCGAGTTGCATCAAAACCTACCGCTTTTCCCACGAAGATATGGCCCTGATCAACGACCTGAAGCAGAGATTTCCCGACGAAACCGAGGTATCGATCATCAGGCGGGCACTGCGCGAGCTTCTATCCTCATCGGAAGCCTAGGGGGGGGTGAAGCGTGGAACAAACTCAACACCGTGGGACACACTCAACACCCTGGGGGAGCACACTCCACGGGCCGAAATGCTGCTCTCCGTAAAACTATTGAGTTTTTCCTGCCTCGAAAGCTGGCATCCCTGTTGCTTTTAAGACGGGCATGCGCACCTCCACACAACACCCCCCAACCATCCTGAGTCAGGTCCTCAAGTGGGCACCCGAGCCCATCCGAAAGCCTGCTCACCTGATCTTTGCCATCACTTTGATTGTGCTCTTGAGTGCCCTCAGCATTCGGGCAGGCATTGGCTTTGGCGTCGCGCCCGTCGCCCTCGCCGGCATTGGCGTGAGCTCCATTGTCTCAGCCCTCGCCATGAGCATCGTGGCGCTCTGGACAGCCAACTACATGCAGTTCCGACGCCGTGGGAAAATCAGCCCTAGTCAGCACAACAGACGCGCATCGCGCTCATAGTCGCAGCGTAGTCCGCTCTTCCAAGGATCCCCGTCCCCGAGACGAAAACATCCGCCCCCGCAGCATGCACCTCAGCAATATTGTCCTGCACGATGCCACCATCCACCTCCACCTCACAGCTGATGGAGCCCTCGTCGAGGAGCGAACGTAACGCCCGCAATTTGGCCAAGGTGCTTGGAATGAACGACTGACCACCGAAGCCTGGATTGACGGACATCAAGAGCACCAAGTCCACATCCTCCAGCACCCAACGAATCGCCTCCAGGGGCGTCCCAGGGTTAAGGGCGAGACCCGCCCGGGCACCGGTGGCCTTGATCTGCTGCAACACCCGATGCACATGGCGACATGCCTCAACATGTACGGTCAATAACGCGGCGCCCGCATCGACGAAGGACTCCACATAGCGCTCTGGCTCGTCGATCATCAGGTGCACATCAAGAGGTTTGTTGGTGACCTCTGAGAGCGCCTGGACCACCGGCTGCCCGATGGTGATATTCGGCACGAAGCGCCCGTCCATCACGTCCACGTGGATGTAGTCACAGCCAGCAGCGTCCAGAGCCCCGACCTCCGCGGCCAATCGGCCAAAATCTGCAGCCAGGATCGACGGAGCGATCTTGATCGTCATGAAGCTATTCCTTTTTCTTCAGCCGCATGGCGTAGAAGCCGTCCATGCCATGTCGATGGGGCCAGAGCCGAAGCTCTCCCGTGGGTGCCAAGCCCAGAAGCCGCGCATCATCTGTGGGCGCCTCCAACGAGACCTCCCCAAAACGCTCCAGGGCCCACGCGAGCTGCTGTGGGCCTTCCTCCTCGGTGATGGTACACACGCTATAAACCAGCCGGCCCCCTGGCTTGAGCGCCGCGATGGCCCGCGTCAAGAGGCGCCGCTGGAGGGCGACCAGCTCAGCGCGATTGCTGGCCTCACGCCACTTCAACTCAGGATGACGCCGAAGCACACCAATGCCACTGCAGGGCGCGTCCACCAAGACGCAGTCAAAGTCTCCCTTGACGTCATCGCCGCTGGTGGTGAAATCACCCACGCGGGTCTCACAGCGCACGCCAAGCCGCAGCGCGTGCTCCTCGAGGAGCTGCAGCTTACGTGCATTCACATCCCAACACACCACAGGCTCATCACAGAGTTCGGCGAGGTGAGTCGCCTTGCCTCCCACACCCGCGCAGGCGTCAAGCACCCGCTCTCCCCTCTTTGCTTCCAAGAGCAGCGTCACGAGCTGAGCAGCCTCGTCTTGAGCCGTCCACAAGCCATGGAGGTACGAGTCGCTCTCGAAGGCCCCCCCGAAGCCGCTGATCCTCAGACCCGCCGGTGCGTAGTCGACTGGCTCGACCTTTGCCCCCTCCCCTTGCAACGTCGTCGCAGCCTCTTCGCGGCTCCCGCGTGTGGTGTTGACGCGGCCAATGAGCGAGGCTGGCAAGAGCAACGCCTCCGCCAGCTTCTCACCCTCCTCAGCACCGCATTGCGCGACGAACTCACGAGCCAAGGCGTCGGGCAATGAGCAACGAAGCGCCAGATCGTCGCATGCGCTCCTCGAGGGGGGATTGTCCCCCATCCGACGCAAGATGGCGTTGACGAAGCCACCCACATGCGCGCCACGCAAGCGCCGCGCAGCGTCCACCGCCTCGTTGACGACGGCGTAGCGGGGTACACGATCCAACATCAAGAGCTGATAAGTCGCCACGCGTAAGATATCCCGGACCTCGGGGTCAAGGGCCTTTTTGCTCTTCAACAGGCCATCGATGGCGTGGTCAAGGAAGCGCTGGTGCCGCAGGGTGCCATAGACAAGCTCCGTGGCGAGGCCACGGTCGGCGCTTGAGAGATGCCGCTGCCGGGAGAGTTCCCCTGAGAGCGCCAGGTTCGAGTAGGCCGCGTCCCGACGCACGCGAGCAAGCACCATCAACGCCACCTGGCGAGCCCCAGCGCGGGGTGATTGTTTGCCCTCAGCGCGGGGTGATTGTTTGCCCCCAGCGCGGGGTGATTGTTTGCCCTCAGCGCGGGGTGATTGTTTGCTCATGCTCCCAACACCACGCCTCTCGCGATGCCGCGCCCCGCGGCGAGAGCTGCTGCGCTCATCCGTCGCTTGCCCGCAGGCTGCAGCTCGCCCACCCAAACACCCCCCTCACCGCAGGCGATGAGCGCCCCACGATCATCAACAGCGAGCACCTCACCCGGAGCCCCCTGAGCCTCCTCATGGAAGCGCGAGTTGTAGAGCTTGAGCCGCCCGGCCTCCCCGAGGTCCACATAGGCACCTGGCCATGGGTCGAGGCCGCGAATCCAGCGGTCGACCTCCCGCGCCTGACGCGAAAAATCGATCTTCCCGTCTGCCTTGGTCAACATGCGTGCCTCGGTCGCGCGCGAGTGGTCTTGGGCTCGAGGTTTTACGGCGCCGCTCTGCAGCCCCTCGATGGCCTCCATCAGCAGGCGGGCACCAAGGGGCGCCAGCCGGTCATGGAGGGTGCCCGCCGTCTCGTCGATCGCGAGGGGAATCTCTCGCTGCAAGAGCATGGGGCCTGTGTCGATCCCAGCATCCAGCTCCATGATCGTCACCCCGCTCTTCGCCTCACCATCGAGCACTGCCCACTGAATCGGCGCTGCACCGCGATAGCGCGGCAGAAGGCTGGCGTGCACGTTGAGACAGCCATGCCGGGGGAGAGTGAGCACTCGAGGTCGAAGGATCTGCCCAAAGGCGACCACCACGAAGATGTCAGCCTTGAAGCCTGCCAGCTCCTCTCGCACGCTGCGACGCCGCAACGTCTCGGGCTGCAATACCGGCAACCCCAACTGTTCGGCGAGAGCTTTGACGGGCGGCTTTGTTCGCCTCAACCCACGCCCACTCAGACGGTCGGGTTGGGTTACCACCGCCAAGACCTCATGCTCGTCGTGCAGAGCACGCAAGCACGGCACCGCAAACTCGGGTACCCCCATGAAGACGATCTTCCATCGCTCTGTGGCCATGCTGCTCACTCCTCTGCTGCTGTGGCCCGATCTGCCACCAGGTAAGCACGATAGGCATCACGCTTCCCCTCGTCGCAGAGCACATAATATGCCTCGTCGAGCACTTGACGGATCACCTTCAACTCGTGGGCGTGTTCTTGCTGCACGCACCCAGGGAGCTCTTCGCGGCCAAAGACCTGCTGCATCCGAAGATGCGCGTGCTGCACCTCGCGGCTCGAAGCGTCCCAGCGTAGCCCGAGGAGCGCGAAGTAGTCGCCTTCGTCAGCCTGTGCCTTCTTGGCCACGATGCGCTGCTCATCGATGGCCGCATCGCGTTCATCGGCGTCCTCTTTGTTATCCCTGGATCCTTCTGCCCGGATGGTGGCTAGCCCAAGGACGATCAGCCCATAAGCAAGCTGCTGGCACACCAGCGGGTCCACCCTGCTGCGAGCCACCACCGCCTCGAGGGAAACTTCGCCGCGCATGGCCTCCAAAACCCATCGCTCGTCTTTTTCGAGACCCACCTTTTCCAGCTGCGCGTCGATGCCAGGTCTCACAAAGAAGATGGAATCCAGGGGAGCCAAGCGCTCCAGCCGCTCCGAGTCGAATTTGCGACGAATCCCCTCCAGCAGCAGAGCGCTGGGGTGATCCTCGAGCCTGATTCGTTCCTGAGGGGCAGGGGCAGCGTCATCTTCCAATTCGAAGCTGCCCTGTTGCCAACTGAAGAGCGAATAGAGCAGCTCAGCGACATGCTCTCGCACGAGAGGGAAGAGCTCCTGATGCTTGATGATGCCTTCCTCAACGAGGATCGCCCCCAAGCGCCGTCCAGAGCTCGACATCTGCTCCCGACAACGCTGGAGCTGAGCGCCGTCCACGCGTCCCTCACGGAGCAACAACTCCCCCAAGCGATCATGGGGTTTGCTGGAGGTCGCAAAGACCGGGTGGCCCTCGTCGAGATAGATTTCCTTCAACGTCTGATCGCGGCGAAAGCGCACCACCCCGGAGAAACCATACCGGTACACCAGATGAAGTAAGGTCGGGACATCCACCGTCTGTAGCTGCCCTCCCCGCGGCAGGGGCACATCTGAGGCCTCCACCCGCTGAGGGGTTGATGTCACGGGCTCCTCGGCGGGTTGCTCTTCCTCGGCGGGTTGCTCTTCCTCGGTGGGTTGCTCTTCCTCGGCGGGTTGCTCTTCCTCAGCGGGTTGCTCTTCCTCGGCGGGTTGCTCTTCCTCAGCGGGTTGCTCTTCCTCGGCGGGTTGCTCTGGGGCTTCCTCGGCGGCAGAGGCACCCTCCTCTGGCACCATGGTCACAGCTGTGGGGATGGGCCCCGCAAACTCTGCCAGCTGCTCGTGGTTAGGTGGCAGGTCTTCCTCCGCCAAGCGCTCGCGCTGCAACACAGACGCGATGCGACCCAAGAGCAACACCGGCTCCACAGGGAGCGTCACCACATGATCGGCGCCAAAGCGAACAGCGTCAGCGAGGCTTGAGATCTCACTCTTCACCCCACAAGCGAGCACTACCGGCACATAGCGGTCTCCACATTCTCTGCGCAGGCGACGCAACACCTGAGCGCTGTCGAGCTTGGGCAGGCGATGGGCGAGGACCACCACGGCGGGGTCTTCAACGAGGAGGTCTTCGGCCGGCTCATGTCCCCGAGCCTGCAGAACCCGATACTCCCCCTCCAAGAGCGCGCGCCTAATGACGGCACCCTCATATGAGTTCGCAATGATCAGGATCGTTGGCTCAGACATGATGCTCTCCAGCGGTGCAGGTTACACCACGCAGCGCATACGAGACCAGCCGCTCTTGTTTCTCTAGACCTATCGTTTGTCGGACTCTCCAGCGTGGGGGTCGGATCTCCCTCGCCAGCCCTCTGGTGATACCGGGCCAGCATAACGTAGCTCCATGCCCCTCGTGATGCCCAAGGGGCTCAGCAACGTCTCACGACCCAAGCAGGCAAGCAAAGAAACACAAACGCAAGGATCCACCTGTGCACGAGAGACCCTTATGCAAGAAGTTGGCCCCCCGCTGCCTTTTGTATTTACCCACACTTAGCCACTAACGAAGACGGCTAGCCCTTTGGTCATTGGTTGATTCATGGACCACCAGCATCCTAAGATAGCAAACATGCGACAGATCAATCTCTCGAAGGCGGCAGTCCTCCCACTGGCGGCTCTCCTCTGCGCTCATCTGCC
>JAFCZD010000161.1 GCA_019314525.1 Deltaproteobacteria bacterium | reverse complement strand
CCCATTGCGAGGAAGCGATGATGCCCTGGACCTTGATGGGGATGTCAACGCGCGCTCCATCCTCATCTTTGGCGCGCAAGACGAGGGCGTCGCCCACCTTCGCCGACAGAGCTGTTGCGGCGCGCTCCGAGAGCAGCAGAGGCCAAACCTCGTCGGGGGTATTGTTGGGCAGGAAGCTTCCGGCGCTGAGCTTTTTATCCAAGCCCGAAAGACGCCCTTCATAGGCAGGCTCGACGCCCACGAAGCGCAACGCGTGCTCTGCGCCCCCCTTCACCAGCGTCGCGTTGCCGTAGATGCGCCGCGCCACGGCTTCGAGCCCCTTGATGTCCTCGAAGCGACGCTTGAGGTCATAGGGGATCAGCAGCTTGGCATCACCGCCTCGGGGCTCGTAGACCGTCAGGGGCGCCGGCAGAGGCTCGCTGCCGGCCCGAGTCCCCTTTTTACCCTGGCGGGTGAGGACCACCAGCTCGGAATGCACGCGCGTCTTCAGGCGCTCGTGGAGGGCGCGAAGATGCGTCGCGTCCGCCGCAATAAGGGCGACCTCATGGATGCGTTCGCCGAGGGTCATCACCGCTTGGGCATCGGCGATGTGCAAAAAGACCCGCGAACGGTCGATGAAGTCCACGCCCGTGCGGTAAATTCCCACCACCGAAAAGTCCCGATAAAACGAGCCTTGGGTCTGGTCGAGGGCGCCCGCTTGCACGAAGAGCTTGGACCCCACCTTCAGCTTCAAGGTCTTGGCCAGGCGGTAGCCCACCACGAGCTCCCCCTTGGCCTTCTTGCCCAGGTAACGGCCCTGCACCACCTTTTCGGACATGAAGCTGACGTCAGGTTCATGACGAGGATCAACGCCGTAGAGCGAGAGCGCTGTAGAGTGCCTGATCAGCGCACGCATCACTCCTGTCGCCCCTTTCCCCTCCGGAGCGAAGGCCTGGATGTCCTCTGCAGGCATGAAGAGCTTCAAGGCTTCTTTGGGCGAGGTGCCCTCAGCTGCAGAGGAAGCAGCGAAGATCCCCACGACCTTCAGGCGCTCGCAGCGCCCCTCCTTGCCTGATGCCTCGGGCGTCAATACCGTGCCCACGTTCAAGCTGTGCCGCTCTAGCGCATGGCGTGAGACGAGCACCTCACAGGCCAGCGCTCGGTCCTTGCGCCACGGGGCCTGCGCATTGATGCGTCGCCCGAAACGAATCGCCTTCGCTTGGGGTTCATCGGCCGCGGCTGCCACCACCAGCGATATCTTCACCTGTTGATCGTGAGAAGCCAGCGCGAAGCCATGCACGCGCGCTGAGGCGGCCTTGACGCCCTGGGTCGCACGGAGTGTAGCGAGCAAGGCGTCCGCCCGGCGCAAGGTCGATTGCAACGCCCTGCCGCGCGGATAGGCGGGGTCGTGCACCTGAAAGTGCCCAAGCTCCATGCCTGTGATGCCACGGTTCATGTCCCGCTTCAGCCCCTCCATCATGCCGATGGAAGGGATCGCGAGGATCAGGCTGATGGACATCGCCGAGACCGTGATGGATGTGCGGCGACTCTGGCGGAAGAGGTTACGCCAGGCGGTCTTGATCAAGAGCCACATAGCATTCCCTTTCGATGACGGCGGCGGAAAATGATGAACCGTTCGGAACCCATCTAGCGTTTGAGTCCGCGCAACGTGAAAAGACTGTCGGCCATGGGGATGTCGAAGCGCGTGCGATGGAAGGTGACGATGGTGCGCTCCGAGGGTGCATCCGCCGGCTGCAAAATCATCTTCGTCGGCATCATGCGGCCACCCACCTCTTTGACGTCTTCGTAGCGCATGGTGCGCTTGAGCGTGCCCCGCTCGTCGTAGAAACGCACCCACACAGGCATGGCGGTCTTTTCGACGATCTTCGTCTCGAGCTTGCCCCAGACCACGGGCGCGTTGGGGCGGGGGCGCGTCACGACGATCACCGCGTCGCCCTCCTTGCGCACGGATTCGCAGGTGTAGTGTTTGCGGACATCCGTCTCCTTCACCAGATCGTCGTTGGTGAAGTGGCTGCCCATCCAGGAGCCGCCCATCATCGAGCTGCCGAGCTTCACGATGCGGTCCATGCGCGGCAGGTAGTTCCAGAGGTTCTGTCCCGATTTGAGCGTCGACATGCCGCGCAGGCGGCTGGGACGCATGATCTTAGCCAGGAATTTGTCGCGCCCCTTGGACCAATATTCCATGCGCATCGAGACCGTGCCTCGCTTGAAGACCTTCATCGACATCACGCCCGTGGAAGACTCTCCACGGGTGATGCGATCGGCGCGGTCGCTGAGCTCACGGATCGCCGCTGGGCATTTGCCCCAAGGCTTGGCCTGGGCGCTGCCCGAAACGACAAGCGGGCTAAGAGAAAAAAGTGAGAGAGCGAGTATGTGAAGCTTCACGAGACACCTCCTCGACTTCGCACGAGGTTGGACGCTTATGCCGGTCCTCTGTTCAACAATTCCTACCACTCGGTTCGACCTACCGGTTGGACCGCCAGTTCGACTGCATGGTCTAATCTTGATCGCCCCTCAGGAGTTGTCAAGACCCTGGTGTGAAGGACACCTCCGGCGCCACCAGGCGACGAATAAGATCTGTCAGTATTTTCCCATATGTTTTCATGGCTTGAGCGTCGATTGTTTCATATTGCTCAACAAACCAAAGGTCGCCAGCTTCGTCCAACGCCCCCAAAATACGCACCAAAAAATCGAGAGGCAGGTCATCACGCACAGCGCCCACCCCCTGCCCTGCTTTGAGGAAATGGCGCGACCAATCGAGGTTCATCTGACGAATCTCGCGAAGAATCGGTTTTTTGATTCCGCCCTCGGCGTCGAGCTTGAGCACGTGCCGCATCAAGGCGAAGGCATGGGGTGCACGCAGAGACAAGTCGAGCATCTGATCCATAAAATCATCGAGGGCTCGCCAAAAAGCGTCGATGCCTTCAACCTCGGGGAAGGACCCGAGGGCGTCGACAACACCATGCAAGGAGCGATCGACAACGGTGGCGAAGAGGTCTTCTTTGTCGTCGAAGTAGTAGTACATCGCGCCTTTGCTGATCCCGGCGGCTTCGATGATTTGATTGTACGAGGCGCCATGAAAACCAGCCGAGGCGAAGGCCTCTGTGGCCGCGTCGAGGATCGCGGCCTTCTTCTCTTCGGAGAGCTTTTCGAAGCGTGGGCGAGGCATAGCAAATCATCCCTTTAGACCAGCCGGTTTGATCCTAAGGAGAAAGGGGGGCGTTGGTCAATGGGTGCGTCCACGGCATGAGAGCGACCACGACGTTGAGCGCCTGGCCTCACCTGCTAAACGGGGCTTCCTCGAGCGCAAGGAAGACACCATCATCAGCAAAATACGCGGCCTGGTCGCGATAGAAAACGTAGTTGCGCTGGGGGCCCGCACCGCCACATAAATGCTCTTGGTAGAGGAAGAGGTTTCCACCGTCGCTGAGGGTGACAACCTCGCCTTCGCTCTCCATGAAGCGAATCGCATCGTGAATGACCCTACGCGAGTTGAGCGGAGAAATGGGCCCCATTGGAACGCAGCTGAGCAAGGCAAGAGTCGAGTCGTCCACGAGATTCTTCGAGGAGGTGACAAGGACGTCGCGAAAGCCCGCCTCGGGCAACTCTCGCGCTCCAGGAAGGAAATAGCGAAAATTCCACGCGTCCGCCTGGCCATCAGGGTTCAGGGTGCCCATGTTGCTGCTTTGTACCGACCAGAGCCAGGCCTCCTCGGGAACCTCTGCGCGAGCAAGAGCTTCAGCGGTCTGCAACTCAAAGACCTCAGCGTCCTGGTGGCAGAAAATGTCCATGGGGTCATAGTGTTCGGTGCAGAGGCTCGTATCGGCGTCACTACCTGCCCCACATCCCATTGCCACCATCGTGAGCGACAGAAGTGCCAGCCCATGCAACGCCCGGCGCTTTGAACGAAGACACAGCAAAGACATCAACAGACCGAACAACAAGAGCGCCTGTCCAGGGGGGGCCTTCGAATATATAGAGCATCCTCCATCGCCCCCAACGCGAAACACCTCTGGTGCGTGTTCACCGATCCAGCCAGCATAACCAAATGCGGAGGTGTAGATTGCTCCTGTCCCGCAGGGCTCACCCTCTACATCAGCCCTGAGGACAGAGGTAACGCCAGCAAGGGCCAGCACGCCTCCCACCCTTACGTAGAGGGGGCCGCCCGAGTCGCCAAAGCATACGCCACTGCGATTGCTGCCCGCGCCGGTCACGATTTGCTGTGGGGTCGTGAGTTCAATAGGCGTTACCGTCTCATTGAGGAGCGACAAGTATTCGTCCTGCGGGAGAAGAGCCTCGCTATCGCGTGGAACTCGCACACCATACCCTTGGGCTAGGCCCGTGGTTCCCTCAGGGAAGTCTTGGTTGCGGACAAGTGCCATCGGGGCAAGTGTGGTGATGGGGGCCTTGAGGATCAGCAGAGCGATATCGTGGATATCTAGGCCGAGTCCGGGCTCGGCGCAAACCCACTGCCTGTCGGGCCTCTGCTCGCAATCTCCGGTGAGGCGAGTCCAGTAGAAATGGCTTTCGTACGCTTCATGCATGACGATCTTGCGGACGGGGACCACCTCAGCACGCCAAACGTCGTCAATGGTGCGCAGCCCAGCAGCGACGTAAATCGTGTCCGTTGGCTGGGGTTTTGCGCTGCAGGGCTCACAGGGGAGACTACCAGACGCACTTTCGCAGAGCGGGGCATCCTTGCATGCGTCAACGCAGTGCGCAGCTGTAAGAACCACTGTGGGGGCGATGAGCACACCAGAACAGAGGAAACGATCAGCCAGGGAGGCAGGCGTTGGAGGGTTGGTCTCCTCGTCGGGGACAAGGGCCACCGTGGCGAGCTCCCCACTGCGCTCAACCGGCTGGCCCCCTACGATATTGTGCTTCTGTGAGTCAACGTGATCGGCGCTGACGATCTTGGCTTGCGAAGAAAGTAAGGCGAAGGTGAGCAGGAGGAATGAGAGACGCATGAGTCTACCTGGGTGAAGGATTTCTGTGGCCGCGTCAAGGATCGCGCGCTTCTTTTCTTCGGAAAGCTTTTCGAAACGAGGACGAGGCATGCCGAGCCATCTTTTTAGACCAGCAGGTTTGAGCCTAAGGAGAAAGCGGGGTGTTGGTCAACTCTGGGACTCTGCGGGCATATGAGAACTCCACAGAGGGCTCACCCCGAGTGATTGACACGCCACCTTCGGGGCGCATTCAATACAAGGTTAAGGGATGATATCTTGCACAGATGAAACATACGCGGATGAAACATGCACTGATGCCTATATTCCTGCTGGGATCGCTTCTGGGTTGTACCCGCGCTGGCTTCGACCCTGCCAACCGAGACGCAGGAACCGACGGAAGATTGCATGATGGAGATGCGGCAGGGGATGCAGCGCACGACGCTCTTATTCCGACCGACGGTGCCTCTGTTGACGGTGCCCTACTCACGGACGTAAACCCAGCGACGCCTCCCGCGCCCACGCGAGCCCGTTTTCCGGTCAATGGCTTCAACACCGGGAGCATCCACGTGCCCCTTGGCGCCCCCGTGGTCGACCACCCACTGCGACCCAAGTTGATGTGGGACCCTGCAGCCAGGGCTACCTTCTATCAGGTCCAGCTCACCTCCGAATGCGCCATCACAACCTTTCGCAGCTGCGCCTTTGCCTCTCCAACAGTGGATGAGCAGAGCGTAAGCAGCACCTACCGGCCTACCACAGCCCTGCCAGTACGCATGGCAGCGCCTGTAGGCCAGCGCTACTACTGGCGGGTGCGTGCGTGCAACGCTGCCGGTTGCTCCCCGTTCACCGAGGTGCGCTATCTGGACGTGGGACGCCAGGTCGACGACTTCAACGGTGATGGCTACGCCGACGTCATCGTTGGCGCCTATGGGCAGGACAACCCCGAAATAAACGAAGGCGCCGCCTATGTCTTCTTCGGCTCGGCGAACGGCCCCGCCCTTGTTCCCAATGTCACGCTCGACAACCCCCTCGACCAGGCGGATGGACGCTTCGGACGCTCCGTGGCGAGCGCAGGAGATGTCAACGGTGACGGCTACGCAGACATCATCGTTGGCGCCCCCAAGCAAGACGGCCCCCAAGGCGAAGGCGCCGCCTATGTCTTCTTCGGCTCGGCGGCCGGCCCCACGCTTGTACCAGATGTCACCCTCGACAACCCCCTCAACCAGGTAGGCGTCTATTTCGGAGAATCCGTAGCAAGAGCAGGAGATGTCAACGGCGACGGCTATGCAGACATCATCGTCGGCGCCCGGATGCAGAACAACCCTGAAGTTGGCGAAGGCACCGCCTATCTTTACTTCGGCTCGGCGACCGGCCCACGACATGTCCCAGACGTCAGCCTTGACAACCCCCTCAACCAGACAAATGGTCAGTTCGGCGGAGCCGTGGCAAGCGCAGGAGATGTTAACGGCGACGGCTATGCAGACATCATCGTCGGCGCCCATCTGCAAAAGACTCTCGATACCAATAGCGGCGCCGCCTATGTCTTCTTCGGCTCGGCAACCGGCCCCGCACTTGTACCAGACGTTACCCTCGACAACCCACGTGACCAAACGGGTTTTTTTGGAGACTCCGTGGCCAGCGCAGGAGATGTCAACGGCGACGGCTATGCAGACATCATCGTCGGCGGCGAAAAAACAGCCACGTCTAACACAGGCGCCGCCTATGTCTTCTTCGGCTCAGCGACCGGCCCGCTAGGTGTCCCAGACGTCAGCCTCGACAACCCCCTCAAGGCGGATGGCTGGTTTGGAGATTCTGTGGCCAGCGCAGGAGATGTCAATGGTGATGGCTATGCAGACCTCATCATCGGCGCCTATTTTCAGAACAACCCTGAAGCCAATGAGGGCGCTGCATATGTCTTCTTTGGCTCGGCAACCGGCCCAAGACTTGTCCCAGACGTCAGCCTCGACAACCCCATCGACCAGGCAGGTGCCTACTTTGGCAGTTCGGCGGCGACCGCGGGCGATGTCAACGGCGACGGTTACGCAGACATCATCGTTGGGGCTCCTTGGCAAAACAACGTCGAAAACGATGAAGGCGCCGCCTACGTCTTCTTCGGCGCGGCAACTGGGCCCGCGCTTGTACCAGATGTCACCCTCAACAACCCACTCCACCAGGCATTCGGCGTGTTCGGAATCTCGGTGGCGAGCACAGAGGGCTTCGACAAACGGCATCTCAGTCCTAGCTGAGAGTCTAAAGGGTGACCCAAGTCTCAGTAGATGTTGGACGGAAAAATAATGTCTCCTCATCTCCGGCATAGCCCTTGTCAGCTACGAGGTCGACGCAACCGCCATTTATCCCCAGGGAGGTGCAACCACCGCTGAAGGAGCACGCCTCTTTTTTCGGAGAAGCTCTTCGAAATGAAGAGGAAGCATAGCAAGCCAGCCTTTTTGACCTGCTGGTTTGATCCCAAGGACAAGGGATTGTTGGTCAATAGAGCGCGTTTGGATCTGGCATATTTCATGCTGCACTTCCCATGACTGCTGGGAGAATCCAATGAGCATGGTTGCAATAAGAACACTGATGGTGATGGGTAGCCTGCTCTTGCTCCCATCGAGTTCCGCTGATGCGTGGCATGGGAAACAAGAGAGGCGGGCAAAGAGACAAGACCAGAAATTCGCTTTCAAGCGCGCGATCTTTGCTGGAGTCCAGTTCAAAGACGGGATGACCGGACCCATCTTGCTGGCACCCATGGGGCGCCTGTTGCAGCTGCAAGTGGAGTCGCAGCTCCCTAGTGGAAAACTAGAGTCCCTCGTGCACACAGGAGCCCGCCAGGGGGCCCTTTTTCCCGTGAAAAAGATGCATGCGCAGTGGGTTGGCAAGAGCCATGGCGGGCGGGTGATCAGGGTCACTCGGGGTGCGCTGAACCAGCTCGCCGACGCCATCGGCAGCTCAGCTCAAAACGATGCACAGCTCCCCAATATCGTCATGCGTGCTCTTTCCAACGCCGCTCCCAAACTCGTACCAAGACGTGGGGAGCTAACGCTGGTGGCTGGCGCTGATGGTCAACCACGGGTGAAGCATTTTGGTGTAGGTGGCCGCCTGCTTCGCTCTGCACTTCGAGTCTTCACAGGCAGCCAATAAAGGGTGAAGGGCAAAACGTCGGTGAGAGCAATCAGCGAGCGATAACCCAGAGGTCATTGAGCTTTCCCCAGGTGTTGTCGCTATCCAAGCCTGACCCTCCAAAGAGCAGCAACTGCCCTTCGACCATCATCAGCCCGTGGCCATCCCGGGCACCGGGCCACCCCCCTGGGAAATCGTAAACGCCGGGCTGATCGCCCCCATTACTGCCTGCCATCCAGCTCCAAAGCCCGGTCAGGGGCTCATAGCGCCACAAGTCGTTGAGGGAGTGGTCACCACCGCTGATGCGGCCAAAGCCGCCAAAGAGCCAAAGCACACCTGCCGGGTCTGCTGCGAGCCGGGCCGAGATACGCCCACAAGGAACGCCCGTAGGGTCAGGTGACCCAAGAGAAAGATAGACCCCCTCGCTGCCCACGGTCTTCGAGCCACTGATGAAGGTCCACTGTCCGCTGCTTTTGCGAAAGCGCCAGAGACCGCCGAGAGCCCACTCTCCTACTTCAGCGTTGCCCTCACCACCAAAGATCCACACGGATCCGTCGCTCGCCTGGGTATAGCCAAAATCGAATCGTCGGCCAGGCCAGTTGGAGGCGGCCTCCACGCCTTGCGTGCCATAAGATGGCGTGTCGATATAACCACCGTGCCAGGTCCAGAGATCTCCAACCGGGTCGTAGCTCCAAAGGTCGTTGCGCCAATTGAAATAGCCTGGCTCGGTGCCTGCAAAGATCCACACATGGCCATCGCCATCGACCCACAGAGCGCCATCTGCACGCTGACCAGGAAGACTTGAATTATCAGGCATGCCTTGCACGCCAAAGCTGGGTGCAAGACCCACTGTGTTGCGCCCGGCAACCCAGGTCCATTGCCCACTCTGAGGCGAGTAGCGCCAAAGGTCAGCGAGCTGTCCGCTAACACCAAGGGCGTCGATGCCACTGCCACCATAGAGCCAAAGCGCACCATCATGGTCTGACGCAAAGAGTGCGCTGCCGCGTGAACCAGGAGTATTGCTCGCTGCCTCCACGCCACGCTCTCCCCAATTCCCCTGAAGGGCCCCTGTGAGCGGACCTGAGAGATGAACCCAACCCCCGCCGATGTTGTAGCGCCAGAGGTCAGCGAGCGTTACTTGGCTGCCAGAAGCATCCAACCCAATTCCGCCATAGAGCCAGAGCTCGTCGGTGCCAAAGGTGGCGCTGTAGTAACGCGCGCCAGGGCTCGATATGCTGTTGAAGACACCCCGCACGTTGGCACCACCAAGCCAGCGGGTTTCCTGCACTAGAGGAGCGTCAAGAGAAGCGGTGTCAGCGGAAGTGGCGTCAACGGAAGCGTCAACGACATCGACGAAGGCAGGTGCATCGCTGATACCATCGAAGTCAGGCTCGAGGTCCATGGGCAGATCCACAAGCTCCGAGCGTTGATCGCTCTTGGAGTCAGCTATCTGATCGTCCATCAACGCCTGGAGGTCAACGCTAAGATCCTGGTGTTGGTTTTGCCCCTCTGTGTCAGACAAATATCGAACACACCCCCCCAGGGAGGTCGTAAAGAGAAGAACCATCACCAGAGAGGACAGCTGCGCCACACGCATATTTTATCACAGCAAGAACAAAAGGCAGAGCTGCTCTCATAGTGTGGCTGGGTACGCCACCAGCAGCGCCAAACCCATCTAGGCCGCTCACTCAGCGCCGGAGGACAAAGCAACCACCCAAGAACATCCATACCAAAAGCGAAACGGGCGTTGTACCCCCGCGCTTCCAAGCGCACAACCACCCCCCACTTCCTTGGGCTGGCAACACTCGGCGCCCAATAAGAATCACAATCTCATGCCCTCCTGCGAAACACCCCATCGGTCGCTATTTGGGAGATCTCTAAAGGGCGATGATGCTCAACTCGAAGGCTCCCTGATCGGTAGGAAAAGAACTATCGATGGCTATCACCCAATCCTCGTCTTTCAGCGGGGAGATGTCGATAGTCTCGATCTGGCCAGATCCTGTGTCTTTGGACAGGTGGTCCTCGCAGCTGCTGTTGATCGCAGCCGCTAAGCATGCGCTGCTGGCCGGGAACGCATAGAGGTCCAGATTCGTGTGACTCTCTGGGAGCATCGCGACACGATAGGTGGTCCCCGCCTTCAGGTGCACGCGGTAGTAGAGCTGTGGCGCATCGAAATCGAGATAGGACGATCCACAACTGATCTCGTCAGCGAATTCATTGCTCGAAAACTCAGTGGTCCCAATGGTGGTGACCTTGCCATCGGACA
>JAFCZD010000640.1 GCA_019314525.1 Deltaproteobacteria bacterium | reverse complement strand
CTTGGCGTCTTGCCCGGCGTGAAGGTCGATTTCTACGAGGGGTCTGACGCCACAGGAACGCTCGTGGGCAGTGGGAACACCCAGGGGCCGCTGCTTCCCGGGCAGAGCGAGATCGTCGAGCAACGCTTCGCCCTTGGCGAGGGAGAGCCACCCTTCTCCTTCTATGTCACCGTAGACGGGGGTGATGGAGCAGCCGGTGGTGGCGACGTGATCGAATGCAAAGAAGAAAATAACGCTGCGGGCGCCGCCAACCTGCGCTGCCCTGTGCTGCTTTAGTCAGCTGGTCAGCGAGGAGAAGGCTCTCAGCAGCGGCAAACGATCCCCAGCAGCGGCAAACGATCCCCAGCGTCCCGAAGATCAGAAAGCCCACAATCCACAATGCGAGGTGCAGTGGCTGCAGACTCTTCACCCCAAGGGCCGACTTCGCGCTCATATCGAGCTTTGGCATGTTGATGGTGGTGCGTTGAACACCCGTGCTCGTAGGGCCGTCCTCCAGCGCGTCAAGAGCGTTCTGGCAGAAGACACATGTCTTGGCCGAGGCCACGTTCCATTGGGAGCAAAACTTGCAAATCAATGGCTCACTCCACGAAACGCAGCGCGGTCATAACGCGCCCCCGTCAGAAGGTTGTGAAGCTCGCGTCCGAGGTCCGCGAAGGGCACATACCAGAGCGCCACATCACCGGTCTCGACGCGCAAAGAAGCGATGCGACGGGGTGTCCCTGAAAGGATTTGCAGCCAAACCACATAGCCAAGCCGGCGCGCATCATCAGGCCCGAAGAAACAAGCGAAGTTATCGCCACCGGTGTACCGCCCTGCGCGCAAACGCGGAAGCATGCGGGTGAGATCGCGCGCCGCAAAGTCCAGCCTGGGGGCGCGCATCGCGCCATAGGCGGGCACAAAATAGCAGAGGGCGTCGTCGGGGTCGCTGCCTCCCTCGCCGCTGAGGCTGCGCACGCCCAGAGCGTTACGCAGATCCCCCACACAACGCGACGTCTTGGCGGCCATGTGCAGCGTGGTCTCCACCCGCCAGAAGGGAAGCCAAACCACGGGGGCATCTTCAGCAGAGAGGCGCGGCTCGGCGTAGGCCGCCGAAAAGGGCGCCAACCCGTCACGACCTGCCACCCAGAACGTGTCACACTTATGACAAGGGAAGACCAGCGCGCCGCTGCTTGGCGAGAGCCTCTCGCCACAGCCCTTGCACCGCAGCTCCACAATGCTGAGCTCGTCAAAACCGCTGGTAGGCGAACTGCTTGGCGCATCGGTTGGCGTCAGGAGGGTCTCCTGGTCACCATTAACCCCGTCGAAGAGCTCCCCATCAACGCGCCAAAATGGGTAGTAGAGCAGAGAGAGAGTCTGGGCCACCAAGTCGGCCCGCTGGCACGCGAGCTTAGTGATCCCATCCGTCGCTCCTGCCCCCATGGCCATATCTTGGAGCGCCCCTCGCGCCTCCTCGACTGGAAGGTAGATGGGCAGCAGGTGTCCGAGCTGCTCATGCTCGGCCGTCAGGGGTTCGAGGGGATGAATGGCCCCACGCCAGCGCAAGCTATGGAGCCCCAAGGCCCGCCCGCTGGGATCGGCCAACCAGCGGTCCACGACCCGCCCCCGGAAGATCTTCTGGGGCCCATGGTCACGACTCACCCTCTCTGGCGCTTGGTTTTCACCCTTGGGCCCCACTCCCCGCTCTAGCTGGGTGGAGACGCGAGAGCCAAAATCCCAGCCGTAGATCAACCCTGTGAGATGCCAGAAGGGCACGAAGATCATCTCGGCGGCGGGTGTGGGTGGCTCACTCGCAGGGCGAATGATGAAACGCAACAAGCGATCACGGGTTAGCATCACCAGGGGGGTCTCGCAGTAGGGACACTGCCCCCCCATCTTCCCGTCAATATAATAGAAATTACCAGAACATGCCGGACAGCGGAGGCGCACGACGCGTGCCTGCTCGCCCATGACCATGCCGGCGTTACAGAAGCCGCAGGTGGTCTGCACCGTTCCGAGCGCGAAGGAAAGTGGAGCCCCACAATCGCCGCAAAGCGCGCTAACCTGCTCTATTTGAGGGTCGCTGCTCATAGGCTGAGATTACCACACCTATGAAGCGCAAGAACCGGCTATTGGTCAAATCCCCTCTGACAAGGTAGTGAGTGAGGGAGTAGTTGAATCCCAAGGTAGCACCAGTTAATATTCTACAATACTTTACAGGAAGATAGATGCCACGAGCCCCCCGAAAAGACGTCACTCGCCTGCTTACCGATGTGCCGATCTTTACCCGCCAACGCGGCGGGCGCTTCATCGTGATGCAAGGCCCTGACCGCGGCGAGACTGTGCCGGCGAAGGATCTGGTGACTTTTGGCTCTGCGCCATCCTGTTCCCTCGTGCTCACCGACAACACGGTCTCCCGCAAGCACCTCGAGGCCCGCTGGCAAGAGGGCGGAGTCATCCTGAAGGATCTAGGCTCCACCAACGGCAGCTTCTTCGAGGGGTCTCGTATCCACGAGATCACCATCAACTTTGGTGCTGAGTTCAAGCTGGGTCGCACCGTCGTCAAACTCGTGCCCGAAGAAGAGGTCGTTGAGCCCTCGGTCAGTGACTCCGAAAACTACGGCACCATCGTCGGGCAAGACCCAAAGATGCGCCGCCTCTTTTCGCTGCTCAATGACATCGCGACCACCGACGCCACGGTTGTGGTGGAGGGAGAGACAGGCACAGGCAAAGAGCTCGTCGCTGAAGAGCTGCACAAAAACAGCAATCGCCGCGATGGGCCCTTCATCGTGTTTGACTGCGGAGCGGTGCCTCGCGATCTGATCAAGAGCGCCCTCTTTGGACACCTCAAAGGCTCTTTCACGGGTGCCGTCTGCGACCGCAAGGGGGCCTTCGGGGAAGCTCATGGGGGGACCATCTTCCTCGACGAGATCGGAGAGTTGGACCTCGAGTTGCAACCCTCTCTCTTGCGAGTGCTCGACAAGCGCGCCGTGCAGCGGGTTGGCGCCAACCAATATGAGAACGTCGACGTCCGCATAGTCGCCGCGACAAACCGCGACCTGCGCGAAGAAGTCGCGAACAAGAACTTCCGTGAGGATCTCTACTACCGCTTGGCGGTCATCTGCATCAACCTCCCCCCCTTGCGCGAGCGGGGGCTCGATATCCCCTATCTCGTCGAGCACTTCATCCGCATGTACTCACCGCCCGGCCGGCACCTTAACGCGCAGCCAGACGATATGGCCCGCCTTCAACGCCATAGCTGGCCAGGCAACGTCAGAGAGCTGCGCAACGTGATCGAGCGTGCCTGCGTGCTCTCAAGCGGTGACTCCATCAACATCGATGATGCCTTGGCGGAAGAAGCACCACCCGCCCTCGGGATCCGTACTGACCTTCCCTTCAAGGAGGCCAAAGGCCAGCTGGTGGAGCTCTTCGAGCTGGAGTACATCGTCGACCTCATGCGCCGCCACAAGATGAACATCTCCGCTGCCGCCCGCGAAGCACAGATCGATCGCAAGCACCTGCGGGAGTTGATCCGAAAATACGAGATCGACGAGCGCTAGTGCTCTGTTTCATTTGGCACCGCCCGCGGCGCAAGAGTGTTGCGACTTAGAAGAGGCGCTGGTCTCAGCGGCGCCGGCGCCGTTTGCGGCGCGGGTAGAAGCGCATGACTTTTCGTTTGCCATACCTCACCCGCACTTTTCGCTCTTCGAGTTTTCCTTTCCTGAACGAAAATAGCCC
>JAFCZD010000160.1 GCA_019314525.1 Deltaproteobacteria bacterium | reverse complement strand
CATCCTGGGGGGCTCGACTGGCCCGACTCATCAGGTGACTCACCGCTGCATCAGCGCTCTCCAGGGCGTGTTCCAGGTCTTCTGCCAACGCCGG
The DNA here is from genome assembly GCA_019314525.1 of Deltaproteobacteria bacterium. Classification (GTDB taxonomy): domain Bacteria; phylum Myxococcota_A; class Polyangia; genus JAFCZD01. Next base: position 16,630 of record JAFCZD010000160.1, on the reverse strand, counting down.
TCCCAGCGTTGGGTCGCTCTCGAGCAACGCTCCAGTATCCAACAGAGAGAGATCTGCCAAGCGCTCCAAGAGCAGATTGAGCTCCTTCTCCTCATCCGCGGGAGCGATTGTCCAACGCCGACGACCTGTCATTTTCCCTCTTCTATCCGACGCTTAAGCTCACTAAGCTCATCTTCTACTTCAGGGTTCTTCTCGCGCTCCAGTCGGGCGAACTTGGCCTCGGTCGCCGCCTCACCTCCCTTGAGGGGCTGCTCCCCGTCCTTGGCCGCCCGAGCGCGTTGTTTGATGGACTCCTTGCGCAGCTTCACATCCTGCAAGCGGGCTTCGAGAGCCTTCAACGACGTCTTGAGTTCGTCAACATAACCCCGCTGCTCCGCCACGGCGCGGTTCGCCAACTCCAGCTCACGATCACAAGTCATCTTGCGCCCCAGCGCCTCGCGAGCCAGCTGATCATCGCCGCTCTGCACAGCCTGTTCAGCCCGCCCTTGCCAACGTTCCACCTCACGAAGCCTGTCAGCCGCGTGCATCTCATTGCGCTTGGCGCTGGCTGTAGCGCCAATCACCTCCTCTTTGGCCTGCTTCAGCCCATCTGCCATCTCAGAGATCAGCAGATCCACCTCCTTGGCAGGATCGCTCATCTTGTCGAGCACCTCGTTGATGTTACCTTTGATGACCCGATTGATCCGCCCGAGGATCCCCATAGCTTTTGCTCCTTTGGAAGCGCGGATCAGCCGCGCACACTGCCAAGATCATATTTTCGATACATGTGTCGAAACTGGTCGTAACTCAGCTCCAAGCCCGCTGCTGCGTCTTTTTGGCTCCAGCTGGTAGCCTCCAGAGATGCCACCAGGAGCTGTCGCTCGAAAGCCTGGACGCGCTCGTTGAATCCACCCTCACCTGTGGCCACCAGCGAAACGCCCAGCAATCCACCACGCTCAGGCAGCGCGGCCTCGACCTCTTTGGGGCGCAGCACCTCGCCGGCGGCAGCGTAGACGGCACGCTCGACGATGTTTTTCAGCTCACGCACATTGCCAGGGAAGTCATAGGAGGCGAGCATCGCGAGGGCCTCAGCGCCAATCTCCTCCACGGGAACACTCACCTCATCGCGAAAGCGGGCAAGGAAATGCTTGGCCAGCCTCGGGATATCGTCCTTTCGCTCGCGTAACGCAGGGATGTGAATCACCTCGAAGGCCAAGCGATCGTAGAGGTCCGCCCGAAAAGTCCCTGCGCTGATAGCCTGCTTCAAGTCGGCGTTTGTGGCCGTGATGACCCTCACGTCCACCTCTATCTCACCAGATCCGCCCACTCGGCTGAAGCGCTGATACTCCACAACACGGAGGATCTTGATTTGAAACTCCGGCGACATGTTGCCGATCTCGTCGAGGAAGAGTGTGCCCTCGTGAGCCAACTCGAACTTGCCGAGCTTTCGCTGGGTCGCCCCGGTGAACGCCCCCTTTTCGTGACCGAAAAGCTCGCTCTCCAACAGGCTCTCACTGATGGCACCACAATTCACCACCACGAAGGGCTGCTCGTTCCGAGGAGATGCGGCGTGGATGGCGTGAGCCACCAACTCCTTGCCCGTCCCCCGCTCCCCGCTGATCAAGACAGGTCGCGGGATCTTCGCCACCCGCACGACTTTTTCCAGCACAGCCTGGGTGGCCGCGCTCTCACCGACGATGGCATGCTGCCCTGTAGGGCGACGTAAGGCCGCGACCTCTCGACGCAGAGAGTTGTTTGCCGCAGCGAGTTCATTCCGTTCGCGGGTTACAGAAAGAAGTCGCTCCACCTTCTCGATGGAGAGCGACACTTTATCTTCGAGGTAAGGGTCCTTTTCGATGAAATCTGCCGCCCCTGCCTGCACCGCGGCTACAGCGGTCTCCACTGAACCTTTTCCCGTGAGGATGACAGTAGGGATATCAGGATATCCTTCACGGATCTTCCCTAGCCAGTAGAGCCCGTCCTGCTGCTCAGAGCCTAGGTCGAGGTCGAGGAGGACACCCCTAACGCTCCCCTTGTGTCGCAGCAGATGTTCCATGGCCGCGTCTCCGCGAGCAAAGGCGTGCACCGCCCGTCCCCGATCCCCAAGGATCTCAATAAGCAGCTCCCGAACCTCTTGCTGATCATCAATGCAAACGAAGTGGTCCTTCATACCCAAAGCCCTTGCCTCCTCGGCCATGACGGAACACGGCCCAGTCCGGCGCCAAGCATGCCATGACGCATCAGGCTATCCAAGCGTACTGGTGCCACCAGACCAACGCTGACGGGCGCTGAGAGCTTTTTGCGGCGCAGGCAGCGTTGGTCGGCTACAATTCCAATGGGGCTGATCACGTTGGTGAGGAGGGTGAACATTGGGACTGGTTCAAGACGCTACCGCAGCCTGGATCTGCTATGCGACCACAGGAAGCGACGAAGCCGCCGCGTATATCCATCTGCTGGAGACACATGTCGCCAGGGGGCACCGCAGGATGGGGGTCGCCATGGTGATGCGTATCCCCGATTGGGTGCTGCTCTTTGGTGACCTGCCGGGGCGCGCGCAGCCCAAAGTCATCGACGCCGTCTTCAAGATGTATATCGGGGAAAACAAGTGGAACAGCGACATGTTGCCCTACACACTGCGGAAGTTGCATGAGGCCTTGAAGGAGGCGGCTCCAGACGGGAGTCGTTGCTTCGCCAATGGAACCGCGGAGCGCAAAAGTAGCAATTGGCTGATGGAGTGGAGAAACGAGTTCTACAGCGACTCCGACAAGATGCGCAACAGACGGCAAGAATGCGCAACAGAAGGTGGCGAGGGCTGCCTGCCTCCTGGGCTGCATACCAACCCCATCATCAAGAAGCTCTTGCAATAATAGGCTGTTTTTCTCGCTCCCCTCATTCCTCTGCGACGACCTCCTCGGCGGTCGCAGACCTGAGAATACGGCCCAATCCGGCGCCAAGCATGCCATGACGCATCTGGCTATCCAACTGCACTGGCAGCACCAGGCGAGCGGTGGTGCCCACTCCCTCCTCCGAGCGAATCTCGAGCCGCCCTCCATGAGCCCGCACGATGCGCTCTGCCAGGGAGAGCCCAAACCCACTCCCATCGCTTTTGGTGGTGAAGCCCACCGCCCTAACCTGTCGCAAATGACGCGTGGGGATGCCTGCCCCATGATCAGCCACGGAAAACTCCACAGCGGCCCCTTGGTCCAATTCTCGCGTGCGCAGCTGCACGCTGCCGCTCGTCTGCGCCTCCAAGGCGTTGCGCAAAAGGTTCACCAGCGCCTCACGCAGCTGCGGGCGCAGCCCAATGAGGTCTGGCAGGCGGTCTCCGAGCCGGAGGTCAACGCGCCCTTCCATCTCGCGCGCCGCCTCGCTGGCGAGGGCGTTGGGAGCAAAGGTGTCCAAGACCCCGCGCTCCTCGCGCATCGTGCGCAGGTAGGCAGCCCACTCGTCATAAAGACCCGCCAAACGCGAAGCCACACGGTCCAAACGCTCTTGCATCTCACCCTCGCTGCGCTTGACGGCGCTGCGCAAGCGCGCCCCCACCACGCCCAGGAGGTTCTTCAGCTGGTGTCCCTTGCTCGCCAGGTCGTGCCTCGCGTCATGCCGTGCCACCTCCACCAACGCATAACAAAGGTTCGCAGCTGCGCTCGCATCCGTGCCGAGTTCCGCTAGCTCTGCCAAAATCTCGCGCATCACCCCAGGCTCGCCCTGAACGATCAGGGCCCGCGCAAGGTTTGTGTACGAGGTTTCATGCCTTGGATCCGCCACCAACGCCCGCAGCAACCACTTCTGCGCCTCTGGCAGCTGTCCACGGGCCATAGCGATCACTGCGAGGTTGTTGCAGCACATGACCTCCCGCGGAAGGTTGGCCAACGCTGCCTTGTAGTGCTCCTCGGCGAGGGTAGCGCCCTCTGGATCGTCATCGTAAATTGTCGCCAAGAGCAAATGCACTCGAGCAATCTCTGAGGCTGCCCGACCTTCTTCGACCATGTCCTCAAGCAAGCGCGCCAGCATCTCCACCACACAACGACGCGCGGAGGGGTCACGGCTCCGGCGTCGCGCCAAGCGAAGCGCCAAAGCCAGGCGCGAGGCCACGCCTCCCTCTTCTGCCAACAAGGCCTCGACATTCGTGGGCTCACCCAGGCGCTCCTTCAGCAGCGCCACCACAAGGCTATTGTTCTCCACCAAGGCGGTCGCCAAGACCTCCCGGACCAGCTGCGCTGAGTGTGCCAGGTCGCAGAGCGCCTCGGCCACCTCTATGCGTCGTCCCTCTCCCGTGGCCAAGATGCCTTGCAACTCCACCAGCACAGCCGCGCCATCCCGGCGTCTGTGAGCCACAGCAGCTTGCCCAAGGCGCGCCTCCACTGGCACTCCTTCACCCCCTCGCTCAGCCACGAGTTGGGCGTTGACGAACCCGCGCTCCGCCGCCTCGTCGTCACTACAGGCCAGCGCGCTCTCAGCGAAGAGCGCCCAGCGTCCTGCGCTCTCGCCCCTTTGCAGAGCAATCTGCGCCTGCTCCCGAGCCACCATGGGACGCCCACGTCGGTTGGCGACCTGGGCCCGAATCTCAGCCACGCTCCCCGCGGTGACATCCGACCCTTCCTTGATACGAGATACACGAGAAAGGAGCGCATCCGCGGCGGCATAGAGACCCAGCTCCAGATATCGTTCTGCCAGCTTCAGGGACTGAACATGGTCAACGAGCTCGCTCATAGCCCGCACTCTAGCAATCTCTGGGCGCGGCTTGTCCAGCTGCTTTGACAGCACAGAGCCCAGGTGTTAGCAATTTGCGCTATGTCGGGGCTCATAACCTGGGCCGTGATCCACTACTATGTTGACGTTTTCACACATTATTGGACAGCGCCACGCTGAGGAATGCCTGCAACGCGCCATGGGCGCGGCGAAGGTGGCGCATGCCTATTTGTTCGCCGGCCCCGAGGGCGTGGGCAAGGCCGCGATGGCTCGGGCCTTCTTCTGTGCGCTCAACTGCGACGAGGCACCAAACACGGGCTGTGGACACTGCGAGTCCTGCTCTCGGGCCGCCACGGGCGTGCACCCCGATCTTATCGTGCTGGAAAAAGATGGGGCGTTCATCAAGATAGATCAGGTCCGGGCCCTCGAAGAGCGGCTCGGGTTCCCCCCTCATCAGGCACGGTGGCGGGTCGTTTTGATCAATGACGCACACCTGCTCAATGCCAACGCAGCCAATGCGCTCCTCAAATCGGTTGAAGAACCTCGGCCTGGAACTCTTTTCACCCTCATCACGTCCGCCCTACACAAGATGATGCCAACCTTGATATCCCGCTGTCAGCGTGTGCGTTTCGGGCCCCTCACAGATGCGGAAGTGTTGGAAGTTCTGCGCCAGAACAATCAAGACGGCGACGTAGATGAGGCGTCCCTAACACGAGCGTCAAGCGTAAGTGAAGGTAGCCCCGCACGAGCGCTCCAGCTCCTCGAGAGTGATGCTCTCGAAGAGCTGCGTCACACCCGGGATGCTTTGTTTCGAGCAGCTCAGGACAACTCAGCCGCTGGCACCTTCTCGGCCGTCCAAGAGGCGGGAAAGGACCGCGCAATCCTGCACCAAGTACTGGAGCTCATGCGAGTCCATCTTCGTGACGGCCTGCTCCTGGCAGCAGGCATTGATCGTCCACTGCTGGACGCTAACCTTCTGGCACCGAGCGGGGTAGACGCCTTGCTGCGCCAAATACGAGCTGTGCAGCGCGCCGACGCTGCCCTCCTCAGCAATGCCAACCCATCTTTGACCCTCGAGACGCTCGTCTTCGAGCTGAATCGAGATCTTCAGTCATGAGTGACAATTCCAACGATTCGAGCCCAGCAAAACCTCGTGAAGACGGCGAGCGCAGAGGGCGACGCCGCCGGCGTCGGCCTCAAGGGCCGGGAAAGGACACCGCTGGTTCTCCTGAGCGAAGCGGTGGGGATACACCCCAGGGCGAGTCGGCTCGATCTGAGTCGGCTCGATCTGAGTCGGCTCGATCTGAGTCACCTCGATCTGAGTCACCTCGCTCGATCTGAGTCACCTCGATCTGAGTCACCTCGATCTGAGTCACCTCGATCTGAGTCACCTCGATCTGAGTCACCTCGTGGAAGAAGCGGCGAGGGGCGTTCCCGTCGCCGCCGGGGCCGGGGCGGAGGCGGCGGCGGAGGCGGAAACCAGTCTCCGAGTTCGTCCACTCCCCAACAATCCGCGGCGAACGCGAACGCGCCGACAAAGACCTCCGAAGCTGGCGATCCCGAAACACGGGCTCGCAGACCAAGGCGACGCCGACGTAAAAAGGCTCTCACTGGACAGCAAAAAGGCTCTCACTGGACAGCAAGAAGCAGCCCCCGTTGAGAACTCGCGAGGGGAAGAGCGCTCGCGAGGGGAAGAGAGCTCGCGAGATCGAGGAGAGCGAGAACGTCCACGAGAACCATCACGTAGTCGGCGCCAGGCCCCCCAGGAAGCCCGCCAAAGGACACAATCAGTGCCCGTTGAGCAGGTTGAACACGTGGTCTCGCTGCCACCCTTACCCCCACTGCCAGCGCCCCCCCCCGACCTGTTATTGCCTGACGAAGCTGCCTTCCTCCCAGCCCCTGCGCCTGCCTTAGAACAAGAGGCAGTCGTCGAAGATCCCCCCATGAAGCGCCCTGCGGAGCAGTCTGCGGAGCAGTCTGAGGAGCAGTCTGCGGAGCAGTCTGAGGAGCAGTCTGAGGAGCAGTCTGAGGAGCAGTCTGAGGAGCAGTCTGAGGAGCAGGAAACTCCCGCGACAAAGCCGCCCGTTGAGGAGATCTGGCCTTTCTACGACAATGAGTCGCAGCTTGATCGTGAGCTGGTGACAGCCGTGAGCATCCACCTCGGCACTGGCATGACTAGCGAGTACGATGCTCAGGAGCTTTCCCTTCTGCCCGGCCAAGAGGTGTTGGTGGAGACCGATCGTGGGCTCGCCCTTGGCACCGTCGCTCGAGCCCCCCGGCGCAAGCTCAGCTCTGGCCTCCCCAAGGTGATGCGTGTCCTCGATCCCGATGACGGCCGGGCGTCCCGTCTGGCCGAACGCGAAGCGCTGGCTTTTCAGCTCTGCCGCGAGTGTATCCGCGACCGCAAGTTGGCGATGAAGCTGTTGCGCGTGGAATACATGCACAGCGGGAACAAGGCGATCTTCTTCTTCTCCGCTGAGACCCGCGTGGATTTTCGCGAGCTCGTCAAAGACCTCGCCCGAAACCTCCACCTGCGCGTAGAAATGCGACAAGTCGGAGTCCGCGACGAATCACGCATCGCCGCGGGCATCGGCCCTTGCGGCCAGCCCCTCTGCTGCTCCACCTGGATCAAGGATTTCCACCCTGTAAGCATCCGGATGGCCAAAGACCAAGATCTGGTGCTCAACCCCTCCAAGGTTTCTGGCATGTGCGGCCGCCTCAAATGCTGCTTGGCCTACGAGCAAGCCCTCTACCGTGAGGCGCGTCAGTCGCTGCCGAAGGTGGGACAGCGTGTCAAGACTCCAGTAGGTGTCGGGCGGGTTCATGAAATCGATATCCCCCGCCGACTGGTGCGCGTCCTTGGCAGCGATGGGTCGACCTCCACGTTTCGCGGCGACGAAGTATCCCGAGACCTCCCCGAACAGCGCCCTGCCTCCCCCCCCACCACGCCCAAAACCTAAGGTCTACATCTCGCAGACTACACTCGGGTTCTGGAAATGGTTGACACTCTCTAGCGCTAAATCTATACATACGCGTCCGCGACCGACGGAAGTTGGTCTTTTGCGTTCTAACGCGGGGAAAACCGCGAGATTTTCAGGAGTTAAGTCATGCTTCACCGCATGGGCCTCTTAGGCAAAAAAGTCGGCATGATGCAGGACTTTGACGAAAAGGGCGACTGGTTCACCTATACGGTCATCACAGTCGGGCCTTGCGTTGTCCTTGATATCAAAACCAAAGAGCGCGATGGCTACACCGCACTCAAGCTTGGTTTTGACGACCAAAAACCGCATCGCGTCAATCGGCCCGACATGGGTGTCTTCGCTAAAGCAGATACGACACCGAAGCGCTACGTGCGAGAGATCCGACTGAGCGCAGAAGAGTGCGTCCAATTCGAAGTGGGGCAAACCCTCACGCCCGATCAGGTCTTTCGCCCAGGCGACACCATTGACGTCACAGGGACATCCAAAGGTAAGGGCTTCCAAGGTGTCATGAAGCGCTACCACTTCCGTGGAACCCGCGCGACACATGGTAGCCACGAGTACTTCCGTCATGGTGGTTCCATCGGTTGTCGTCTTACGCCTGGTCGTGTCTACAAGGGCCGTAAGATGCCCGGCCAGATGGGCAACAAGCGCGTCACCATGCAGAACATTGCCATTAGCAAGGTGCTGGCAGACAAGAACTTGGTCCTTGTCAATGGCGGCATCCCCGGATCGGCTGAAGGCTACGTCATGCTACACCATGCAGCCAAGCGTTTGGTGCCTGCTTTCAAGCTGATTCAGCCCAAGCAAGCAACCGAAACTGCCGAGCCGGCTGCCGAGTAGGCGGCCTCTCCAACGGCACCTTCCCAACCGTGGGCTCCCGTCTTCGCAGCCGGGCTCATCGACACGATGAGTTCTATCAACGCGCCAAGGATGAGCGCTATCCAGCGCGCTCTATCTACAAGCTCGAAGAGCTCGACAAACGTTTCCATATCCTCAAGAAGAGCCAGCGTGTGCTGGATCTGGGTTGTCGCCCTGGGTCCTGGCTGCTCTATGCGGCTGAGCGCGTAGGGCCCAAAGGCGTGGTCATTGGGCTTGACCGTCAGGATGTGGACATTGAACTGCCAAAGCAAGCGCAGGTGCTGGTGGGAGACGTGATGACGATCACCCCAGAGGAGCTTCGAGGTAACCTCCCCTGCTTCCAGACCGTGCTCTCCGATATGGCCCCCGACACCATGGGCGTCGCCTTCACCGATGAAGTTCGCAGCGCTGAACTCTGCATGCGAGCCCTCGACCTATCGGTGGCCCTGGGCTGCCCTGGCGGCACCTTCGTCGGCAAGATCTTCATGGGCAGCGGTTTTGATGAGGCGGTGGCCAAGGCCAAGAAGGGCTATAAACGCACCAAGGTAGTGAAGCCCGAAGCCACACGCAAAGAGAGCAAAGAGATCTACATCGTGGCGACGGAGCGCCGCGGTGGCTGATCGTTCACCATACTAATCCCCCAGCAAGATATCCGTTGGCCCCTTGCCTTCTCGCAGGACCTCGATCTCGTCGTCAATCAAGCTGAGCACTGTGGATGGTTCGTTGGTGAGCAGCCCACCATCGAGGATCAAATCCAGCTGCTTTCCCAGAGCGTTTTTCACGAAGTCGGGATCGATCAGGATCTCTCCCGTCGCGGGGTCTGTGGCTGAGGTGGAGATAATCGGGCGCCCCAGGGCGCGCGTGAGTTCCATGCACGCTTGGCTATCGGGCACGCGAATGCCCACCTCACGGCGCTTCTCGAGCAGAATCTTCGGCACCGCACGGCTCGCCGGTAAAACGCAAGTGTAAGGGCCAGGCAGCAAGCGCTTGAGCCATCGGTAGCAGAAGTCGCTCACCTGTGCGTACTCCGAAATATTTGACAAATCTGCGCAAATGAAGCTGAGGCGATGGCCGCGGTCGAGGCCTTTGATCCGGTAGATACGATCGATGGCCTTGCGGTTATGGAGGTCACAGCCTATCCCATAGACAGTATCTGTGGGATAGGCGATGACACCACCACGATCGAGCACCTCCGCCGCCTGCTGGATCTGGCGTGGATTGGGGCGTCCGGGCTCGATAACGAGTAATTGTGCAGCCTTGGCCATGGAGCGGTGTGTAGATCCAAACCCGAGCTGAGTCAACCAACGCGACAAGAATAGACCTGCATTGGGGGTACTTTAACGGAGCTTCGCCAACTCCCGCGCGGCCTGTCGCCCTGCAGCCCCACGAGGGGCGAATTCCACAGCAGACTTCAAAGCCTTCTTGGCACACTTGCGATCACGCAAGGCAACGCAAGCACGTCCAAGCAGGAGGTAAGCGCGGGCATCTCGAGGATCGAGCTGAACTGCGCGCTCCAGCGCCTTGCGCGCCCGAGCGTCGTGCTCAGATGCATAGAGTATTTCCCCCCTCACACGAGGCACCGCGGCCAACGTCCCGTCGAGCTTCTCTGCCACAGCCAAGGTGCGCATGGCTCTGGGGATCTTATCTTCGTTGAACGCGAAGCGCGCCAGCACTAACGCCGCCTGTGCTCCCACTGACTTTCCTAACTCCCGCTTCGACGCCAGCTCTGCACAACGCCACAGGAGCGCCCGGCCCTTCTTACGCAACGTCTCACCCTTCGCACGCGCCAGGTCCTCCCCCAACACCCTCATGAGCGAGAGGTTGTGTGGATAGCGTGCGCGCCCCTTGGCGAGGATCCGCCGTCCAAGAGCGCTCCTGCCTTTGGCGATGGCCACACGGGCTCGAACCACCAGACGCCGACAGGATGGCTGCAGCGCGCGCACCAGCTTGCGGGCGCGCTTCAGATCGTCTCGGGTCAACGCCAACTCGGCAGCCAAGAGCGCTGCCCCTTCAACGCTGAGTTTCTTTTCTGCCAGGACTTTCACTGCAGGCTTTGTTCGTCCCAGGGCCAGCGCTGCCCGCGCGGCCCCCTCCAGCACAGATGGCGTCGAGAGACCAGCCCTCTTGGCTGCGAGGAAGAGTTGCTGGGCCTGCTTGAGGTCACCGCTCTCCAGATGTAGCTCACCAGCAAGCGCGAGCGCTGGGGCGTATCGATCACATTGCAATTTCCCAGCGGTGGCGCTCTTCAGAGTCAGGGGGCTCGCTTTGCGAAGCTGCGAGAGGGCAGACTCGGGATCCCGCTTGGCCAAGAGCCCAGCGCCGAAGGTCGCCGCTCGTGCACGATCTGCCGCGGATCGAAGGCCCCCCTTTTTCAGAACAGCAAGAGCACGGTCCTTCTGCTTCATCTGTACCAGCACCATCGCCAAACCCATCCGCGCCTGAAGAGAGTGCTCTGCGAGACTCTCCAGCGCGCTGATGGCTGGTTTTCGCCGCCCCTCCTTGTTGGAGCTATCCTTCAGCAGTTGAAGCGCTCCCGAGACCAGGTGAAGAGGCAGCGCGGCATCAGAGCGATCAGCCTTGAGCAGCCCCAACACGCGATCTGGCTGCCCAATGAGCAATTGGGCCCAGGCTCGCAGCCGCAACTGAACAGGCGAAACCACCTTCTTTCCAAGCAACTCCACAGCCTGGCGATCCAGCCCCTCTGCCAAGGCCAGCTCGCCGCGAAGCTGGCCCACGAGGGCCGCCGTTTGTGGGTGGTTCAGACGCACCTTCTCGATCAGCTGCCTTGCTTTGGCAAATTCACATCTCGCCCCCAGCGCGCGGATGGCATAGGTCAGCGTGAGCACCGTCAAAGGAGCCCTACTCTCTGGCAACTTCAAGACGTTGGGCCGCTCAAAAAGCTCGGCACGAACCAGATCAGCCATACCTGCGAGTTCCAAGCTACTCACGCCCTCAAGCAGCTCTCCGAGTTCAGCAACCCTGCCGCGCCGCACGAGCGCCGCCGCCAAACCCACACGGGCCCAGGCATGGGTTGGCTCCTTGGCGATGACTTGACGGAAATCATCCTCCGCTTGAACATAGGCGCCCAAGATCAGCCACGTCCGCCCACGCATGAGCAGAGCGGGTAGTGCCTGTGGGGCCTGAGACAAGGCGGCACCGATCCTGTCGACGACCTGTTGATAGTGGCCTCTTCTCTCTGCCACACAGGCGCTGAGCAGGGGGTGCAACCAAGCCAAGGGTTCCTTCTCACCTGGCGCCGCTCCAAGGGCCAATGCCACACGGTCAACGTTACCGGCTGACAACATCGCCACCGCGTTGGCTGCGGCGGAGAGCCACCCCGTCTTGGCCTTCGCGCTAGAGGTCTGCCCTCCTCCGGCCCCATGCCACAGAGCCTGGAGTGCGTTCAGTAAACGTATGCCCGCTTGCCGCTCTTGACGGCGCACATGGGTCAATCCACTCAAAGCCTTGCGTGCGCCTTCCAATGCCTGCCGTGTCCCGCTCCTGACTCCCTGCTCCAGTATTTTCGCGGCCTCGTCGCTGCCCTTTTCCCGTTGGTAGGTTTTCCAGCCAAAGAAGCCACCCGCCGCAAAGAGCACGATGAGAACAAGGACCAGCATCACCCTCCCCACCCGCCCCTTATGAGAGGTCGCCGCCCCTTCGTCAGAGAAGGGAGCGTTCGGCATGGAGCGCTCTGCGGTCACCTCAGCGGAAGGGGGCTCCTCTCCAAGATCGCCAAAGACGAACTGTTCAAACGGCTCTGCATGCCCCGGAGCGTCAGATGGAGCAGCGATCTCCCCGCTCTCGTCACCTGCTTCTGGCCCTACACCAACTGGCTCAGCGAGCTCTGGCCCCCTATCGCTTAGCGTGTCGCCGAGCTCCGAGATATCCGGCTCGAAGTGCCCTTCTGGCGCCATATCCAGCGTGTCGGAGACATCATCCACGGGCTGCTTGCCACCGGCATCTGTATCCTCCAACGTTGTGGAGTCATGGAGATACGCGTCAGGGTTTCCGGGGTCGGGGTCCTGAAAATCCGGGTTGCTGGGATCGGCCTCTGGAAGGACAAGTTCGCAGGTCTCTTCAGGCAAGGGAGGCATGCCTTCAGCCATGGGATCGCTGAGGGGTGGCGGAGAAAATCCTGTAATTTTCCCAATGGGCACGTCAGGATCTGTTAAGAGCCGGCCATCACCTTGAGCATCGAGGTATTGCTCCCATTGGTTGCCTATGGCCCGCCAGTCCTTGCTTTCTGATGGCTTGCCGTCCTGTGCCGCGGCCTCCGAGAAGGCCTCCATGGCCAGCTCGGCCCCCTCTCTCCTCGGCCCTCGGTTGAGGCTCCGCAGGATATCTTCATCGCTGTCTGCAGGATCTGGCTCACCCTCGAAAATGCCAAAATCTGCCCGTTGTGTACCACCAATCGTCCCAGCGATGGCCTGGTTCCCCATGCCCCGTGGAGCACCCGTGACCCGGGTTTGCTCCACATCTAACGCGGCATTGGCTCGCTCCAGCAGCCGGCTGATATGCGAATCCTCACCCCCTTTTTGCAGGGCATCCTCCAGCGTCTTTATCGCCTCCTCGACCAAACCGCGGCGCACCAGAACCTCGGCTAGCAGGCGATACGCCTCTGTCTTGCTCGGTCTGAAGCCTATAGCGCGCTGAAGCGCCTCAGAAGCCACTGCGAGGCGATTCATGCCAAAGAGGGCGCGCCCCAGGGATAGATAGCCGTCAGCATCATGGGGATGATGGCTCAAGCCTTGTTTACAATACTGTATGGCCTCTTTGAAGCGTCCAACTCGTGTGTAGACGTCAGCGAGTTCAGAGAAGCGCACGCAGGTCGGGTCTCGCTGCAGCAACCCTTCCAGCTCGCGCATCTGTTTGGGATTAGGACTTTTCTTGCTGGCGACCACGCTTTATTGCACCTGCCATGTCAGCTCTGAGTCTACGCCAGAGGGTAGTGGCAAGTCCATGTCAACGCCTGTTGCCTGATGTTGCTCTGATGCAACACCCTCGTTCAATGTTGCGCCGAAAACAGACAAGATGTTTACCTTTGCCCTTGGCACGAGTACTGCATGACCAAACGGAGGAGGTACCATGACTTCTTCCGCCCTCAGCATTCTCATTGCAACCCTCGTCGCTCTCTCTCCCCGCCCAGGGATGGCCAACCCTTGCGAGCCCCCCTGCACGATCATTCCTGCCCCCCCACCCACTCATTTCATTGCCGAACTCAATGGAGGCAGCACCACATTTGGCGGAGGCGGACCCATCTTCAGCGCGCTTCTGGGTGCGGGGGGGAAACTTCGAGGGTTCCCACCGATCTTCTATCTCATTGGGGAAGCTACCTATGCAGCCTCCCAGGAGAGCGGAGGCATCCCCACCACGGGCGTTGGTTATCGCGATGAACGCAACGCGTGGGATCTCCTTTGGGGGCCACGCATTTACCTGCCAATTTTCGGCCCTGTTCGCCTCTTTGGCGAGGTGCTGATAGGAGCCAGCCATGTCACCGCCCATTTTTCACGCGATGGGCAGCCCACAGTCGCGGCAGATGATTGGCTGCTGCTCACGCGCCTGGGTGTTGGGCTGCAGGTGCGACTCTTCCACTACCTCTCCGTTGGCGGGCGCTTCCAGGCGTCCGTAGCCCAAAGAGGTCTCGACGCCTACCGCTCAGCGCTCGACAGCGCCGGGGTCAGCCCCTCCATGCGAACCACCGCCACGGCCACCGTCACCTGGCACTTTTAACCTGGGTGCTGTTGGTGGCTGGCGCCCACACCGCACATAGGGTCGCAGCCGTGCCATGGTATGTGTGCCGATGCCATGCACCTCGCGCAACTCTTCAACGCTGCCGAAAAGTCCTCGTTCCTGCCTGAAGCGCACAATACGCCCTGCCAACGCAGGCCCAATACGAGGCAGGGCCTGCAAACTTTCGCTGCTGGCGCTGTTGATCTCCAAGCGCTGCCCGAGGGCGAGGCGCCGGGTGGCGCAGATCCAACCTCGCACCAAGGCGCAATCGCGTCCAAGCTGGATCACCTGCCCAGATTCGAGCCACGAATCCTCGAGGATGCGCCCCTCACAGGGATGACCCATGCGAACCAGCAACGCTCGAGCCTTGATCCGAGCCTCGCCTCCACAAAACACCACAGGCTGATCATGACGCCAATCACGCACGCCAAAAGGATGAAGACAGGGAGCCGCTGACGTTTGTGGTCGAATATCCGACACGGCCGCGTGGACGAGTATCACCCAGCCAAGGAGCACCACACCAAGTCGAGAGCGGAAGGGCATGTCCTTCTATCGGCCACCCGCAGAGGAAAGTTGCCCCTCTTCAGCGAGTAACCTCATCAATCCACGCCGCATAGGGCATGTGGGCGGCGACCATGGGCAGGGCGATAACCTCCGGGACGTCATAGGGGTGAAGCTCCACGACGCGCTGGCGCATGGCCTCGAAGAGTTCCCGACGCGTCTTCAGCACCAAGAGCGCCTCGGGCTCGTCACAAATCTTCCCCTTCCAGCGATAAATCGAGCGAACTTGTTCAATAATATTCGCGCAGGCGACCAACTTCTCCTCCACCAATTGCCGCGAAAGACCCGCCGCGATCTCTCGTGGCGTGGTGATGTAGACGACCAGATGCTTGCCTTCGCCCGCAGGATCTCCCATATTTCCTCCCCGACTCTTCAGTCGTCTTTGACTATCACACCATAACACTCCATTTTTACTATGTTCATCGTACAAAAATATGGCGGCACCTCAGTGGGAAGCGTCGAGCGCATACAGGCCGTGGCCCAGCGCGTCTTGGCGACGGTCAGCGAAGGACACAACGTAGCCGTCATCGTCTCGGCCATGGCCGGAGAAACCAACCGGCTGACGACGCTCGCTGGCGCCATGGGCGGAACGCGAAACCATCGTGAGATGGATGTGCTCCTCGCAACGGGGGAGCAAGTCTCTGTGGCGCTGCTCTCCATGGCCATCAACGCGGCAGGCGGCGAAGCGGTGTCCTTTCTTGGACACCAGATTCGCATGCAAACCGATTCGGCCTTTTCCCGTGCCAGAATACGCGCCATCGATGCGCGAGCCCTCCATGGCGCTCTCAGCAACGGCAAGGTCCCCATCATCGCCGGATTTCAGGGGCAGGATGCTGAGGGGAATATCACCACGCTGGGTCGTGGAGGCTCGGATACCAGCGCCGTCGCCGTGGCCGCCAGCCTACAGGCGGATCCCAACTTCGATGATGATGTCTGCTGTGAGATCTACACAGACGTCAAAGGCGTGTTCACCACAGACCCAAATATCTGCTCCGAGGCGCGCTTGATCAAGCGCATAACCTTCGACGAGATGATGGAGTTGGCGTCCTTGGGGGCCAAGGTGCTGCAAATTCGCTCCGTGGAGCTCGCCAGCAAATACCGTGTCGCGCTGCACGTACGCTCGAGCTTCACCCAAGAGGGAGGGACGATGGTTGTCCACGATGACGAAGGATTCGAAAAAGTAGTGGTGACCGGGGTCAGCCTCGACCGAGACCAAGCACGGATCACCGTCCGCGATCTCCCCCTCGCCCCAGGAACGCAAGCCGATCTCTTCGGCCCCTTGGGTGAGTTGGGCGTCGTCGTCGATATGATCGTGCAGAACCCGCCGCTGGACGGACGTACAAACCTCTCCTTCACGCTCCCGCGGACCGCCCTCTCCCAAACCCTGGAGCTCTTAGAGCCCCTGATGGCGAAGCTCGGAGCCAAGACGCGCAGCGATGACGACGTTTGCAAGGTCTCCATCGTGGGCGTGGGCATGCGCAGCCATGCCGGAGTCGCGCAGAAGATGTTCTCGGTGCTCGCCAAAGAGGGCGTTGAAATCCTGATGATCAGCACCAGCGAGATCAAGGTCTCATGCATCGTCGCCCTTCGTTATGGAGAGCTAGCGGTGCGAGCGCTACACGCTGCGTTTGAGCTTGGTGTGGGCTAGATCGCTCCCATCTTGAAATGAGTCTAGTCAAACCTGAGTTGATGTCCGGGCGCTGGATGGCGTGTTGGTGCGCCAAATCGGCGTCGGTGATCACCACTGGGCCTTGGATGGCGCGTGCGTGCGCCAAATCGGCGTCGGTGATCACCACTGGGCCTTGGATGGCGCGTGTGCGGGGCAAAAG